>DATNHH010000354.1:0-3663 GCA_035605055.1 Nitrososphaerales archaeon | reverse complement strand
CGCCTGTAGGGTTTAGTATTCTTCCTGCGTCATGTACCGCAACTACCTTCAAAACTGTGATCTTGCCTGTCTCCTTGTCGACTTCTACCAGAGCCGCCTGGGTACCGAAGGCATAAGCCATTGAAATGTTTCCACGCATGGTATCGGGATCTGCCATCTCCGTTGGGGGGTCGTAAAATGCTGAGGCGAGGATCATCGAACCGTCGCGTCTGAAATGCGCCCTCCTCAATACCTTCGTGTATTCTACTCGCTTCGAGTCATCGACAGGCGAGAATATCTCTCCATTTCTGATGTCCAGATTTGATGGATCTTCGCCAAGCTCCCTTGATGCAAGGCGAAGTAGCTGCTTCTTCGCGTCTTTAGCTGCCATGAGAGCTGCGTTCCCGCCGATGAAGGTCGCCCTGCTCGCGTGAATCCCTACATCCCACGGTTTTAATGAAGTATCCTTGTTGATTAGCTCGATCTTCGAAAGCGGAACGCCTAACTCTTCAGCGACAATCTGAGTAATCGAAGTGTCCGAACCGGTACCGATCTCGGATGCTCCCGAGAGTACGGTTACTTTACCAAAATCATCGATCTTGATGATTGCGCCACACCCATCGGACTTGTATACTCGAGCTCCACCTGCCACGTGGAACAAGGTTGAAAATCCAATCCCGCGGTTTTTTCCCTCCCTGTGAGGTCCTTTCCATCCAATTCTCTTTGCTGCGAGCTGGATAGTTTCTTCCATCGCACACGTAGTTATTTGCATGCCTTGGGAAGTAAGGTCCCCTGGACGGTTCGCGTTTCTGAGTCTCAGTTCAACGGGATCTATCGCCAATTTTTGAGCAAGGATATCCATCTGGGATTCAATTGCAAAGTTGATTTG
Source organism: Nitrososphaerales archaeon (assembly GCA_035605055.1). GTDB lineage: Archaea > Thermoproteota > Nitrososphaeria > Nitrososphaerales > CADDZS01 > DATLTL01. The sequence continues at coordinate 2,795 of DATNHH010000354.1, read as the reverse complement.
GGGGTTGCCCGCTCCGCGCATTGTTCCGGAAGACGGATTATTCGTGTACACCGGCCACGCATCGAACTGGATATTATCGACCCGGTACTGGCCCGACGTTGTTGCCATCATCACCCTAGCATCGAACGCGCCCCATGAGACATAAGCTCCGATATCTAGAAAGACTTCGACCTTCCGCGCCAGAAGCTTGCCATTTTCATCAGCTGCAGTCTTGATATTGATTAGAGCCGGCTGTCTCGTGGGAGAAAAACTCAGATCTTCTTCCCTTGAATACTGTATCTTCACGGGCCTCCCTGTTTTCATGGAAAGGAGTGCTGCAATTACATCGACCGGGTAGAGATCCATTCCCCGCCCAAAGGCCCCTCCAATAAAGGGCTGTATGACCCTCACTTTTTCTCCCGGAATTCCAAGTGCGTCAGCAATGTCCTTCTGGTACATGAACGGCGCCTGCGTATTTGCCCACATCGTCAAATTGCCGCTCGAATCATACGATGCAAGCGCACCCATCGTCCCGAGGGCGGTATGAGTCATGAAATGGACCCTGAAGGAATTCTCGACAACTACGGAATCCTTTCTCTTAAAGACAGCCTCAGGATCACCCGACCTAAAACTGAACGGAATCTTAGCGACATTTTTTTCTGCCTCTTCATGGAGCTGCCTCGAGCTAGGTTTCATCGCCTCGAACGGATCAAAGAAAGCAGGAAGCTTTTCGTACTCCACCTCTATGAGTTCCAGTGCGCGCAGGGCCGTGGCTTCGTCAACTGCAGCGATCGCGGCTATTTCGTCCCGGTAAGAGATGACGAAGGTGTCTTTCAACGGGAGGTTATCTTTCATAAAGCCGAACTTGATCATCGGCGTATCTTTCGCAGTGATCACGGCAACAACCCCCTCGAGCTCTTCCGCCTTTGAAGTATCAATGCTCAGAATCTTAGCGTGCGCATATCTGCTACGCAAAATCTTTCCGTAAAGCATTCCCGGTAGTTTCAGGTCGAGGAGAAACTGCGCCCTGCCGGTGACCTTTTCCAGAGAGTCGTACTTCCGGACCCTCGTCCCGATCGAAGAATAGTTTTCTGATTGCTGAGCCTTTTGTGTGCTCTCTTGGATGGTAGAGGACGTGCCGATTCTCCCGCTATCATTTCGAACGGGAAAACTATTAGCTTTTGGTTAAACAGAGAACGATTTCAAGCATTGGAGAAGGTCAATGGTTCGACCTTGACAGCTGCCGTGCGAACGGATTCTCCATTTGAATCAGTGTAGCTTGAAGTGATCACGTATCCCCTGGGCAAGAATGCGATAATTCTCATTAGCGTCTGCGTCGGGACATCGCTCTTGAACTGACCTAATTCTTCGTTGATGATTTTTTCTCCGGACAGCCTATGCACGATCTCTATGATACTTCCACTGCCCAAGAATTCTCTCACACTGCTCCTCGAGGTAGCGAGGACGCAGTTCCCATTCTCGCCCAGTTTCTTCACTATTTCGATAGCTCTAGATTTTAGAGAACTGCTCTTGAATCTATCAAGCGTGTCCTCAACAACAATTATGGAATCCTTCATACCCGAGTCCAGAAAATCGCGAAGTAAGATAACTGAAATCAGCTGTCTTTCCTCCCTTGTGGTTGGATCTTTAAGGCCACGTCCGGATACGTCAAAAAGTTGGTCATCTTGCCCTACTCTGATTGGATCCTTCTCTGAAAAAATCCTTGAGAACGTACTCTTGGAAAGCAGGTTCTTCCGTAATTTCTGACCTAACTCCGAAAGTTCCGGCTCACTGATCATCAGGTTAGCAATCATGTTGAGATTCAGATTCTCTTTGCTCTGGGCTCTTATTATCGAGGCAATTCTTTCTTTTTGCTGATCGGTACAATTAACAGATCCCTGGTTGAACCACTCCTGGATCAGGTCAGCACCGAGAGCCGCAGATGTCTCAGTTTCTCCGGAAAAAAGAGATACCTGAAACTCTTGAGCCTGTGAATCGGTGGCAAACGAGAAAACCTTCCAGTTGTATTTCCAAGCAATTCCTCTATGTTCTCCCTTTTGATCGATTATGATCATCGGTCTTCTAGACCCCCTAGCGGCGATCCCGTCGAGAATCCGCCTCAGAGTGGTACTTCTACCAGATCCAGAAGAGCCCACTATCGCAAGGTTATTTTTGTAATTGGAAAGCTCGAGGCTAAAATCTCCGACCTGTCTTACTTGAGCGGCCAAATCTTTTTCGGGAACTCGCTTATTTATTGCAGCCACGAGTTGGTCAAAGTCAAGCTCCTTCCCGAGAAACACGGTGTCCCGACCACCAGATTGTCTTTGTTGGAGTTGGACAGTCTGCTTTTGCTGCTCCACAATTGGGCGCAGTTTTTGTCTAAACTGCTCAGACTTCTTGGATTGTTCATCCTTCCTCTGCTGTTCCAGAACCCGCAATTTTTCCTCCTCCACTAGTTGTGCGCGTTCCATCTTCTCAGATTCCTCCTTCTGGAAGGTAAAAACATCGTCCAGATCGACAGGGGGGAGTATCAAGTATTCTCCTGTTTTCTGAATGAAATCGGACAACTCTTCTGGAACTTTTTCACTCTTATCCAAAACTCCTAGGTTATCTGTCAGGGATTGCAAGAAAGAGCTAATTTTGTCAAGGTTTGACAGTAAAGCAAGTTGCCGAAGTCTTGCAAGCATCAAATGCTCATTTGGAAGTGCCACTCTCTGGATCATCGTCCCTGCACCTTCTTTGGCAAAAAAAGAAGGTACCCAGATGAAGTAGTCATGATCTTTGGCTTTCAGAATCAGTTTGTTGAAAATAGCCTT
>DATNHH010000353.1:0-5732 GCA_035605055.1 Nitrososphaerales archaeon | reverse complement strand
AGGAGTCTAGTGGTGGGAGCGAAATACTCCCTACCTCCGACAAGAGGAATTCCGCTTCAAGATATTGATTTTCAAAAACTTCTCTCTGTATATTCGACGACGGGTGGTGGTGCCGAATCTCTATCGGCTGTCCGATGGTTTGGCCGAACCGTAGGAACTTCCAGAAAATTTGTTGAAGAAATATTCTTTCGGGCAAATATCGATCCTGAAATTCCTGCAAAATCTCTGCTTCCCGGCGCTTTGCATTCCCTTGCAGATGCTAGTGAAAGTCTAAGGTCTGACCTTCAAAAAAGCAACGCCGGCAACATCCTTGTCCCCAATGAAGAAAGCGATTTGGAGATCGATGTCTGTCAGATAGTTCCGAATTCTTGGAAAATTCTTTCTGAGCAGGGGCTCGTGATAATCCGTTCTTTTCTCAGCCTCAGTGAGGCACTTGATGAGGTTCAAGTTCAGTCTCTAGTACTTGATCGAAAAAGATCTGTCTCCAAAAAGGCCCGGGCGAAAGCTTCTGAGCTTGGTTCTGCGATTACAAAACAGGCATCTCAGATTGAACTGAACAAAACAAGGGCAGCTGAATTGAGAAAGGAAGCGGAGAAACTCATGAAACTAGGACTCCCTCATGTCGGGCCCGAAAGCGAAATTGCTGGAAAACTAAAGACCTACGATTTGATCGAAGTTTCGGAGAAATCTGGGAATCAAGGAAGATTCGTTACGGAACCAAGATCTTTTCTCAAATCGTACTCCGGAACGGCTCTGGCGTCAAGGTTGTTCGACGAGGCAAAACGTCTGGACTCAGAAACGCGAAACCTTGAGAAAATCATGCTCGAGTTGGAGGAGCAAAAAGACAACCTACTCGCACAAACCAAGACTCAAGAAGAAAAAGCTGAAAGAAAAATGGTGACTGAGCGTCGTGAGAGACAGTGGTTCGAGAGGTACCGGTGGTTTGTCACCTCTGACGGAAAGCTCGCCCTAGGAGGGCGAGACAGCACTTCAAACAGTATAGTCATCAACAAATACGTAACAAAGAATGACGTCGTATTCCACGCTGATTTACACGGCTCTCCCTTCTTCGTTCTGCGAAACCGGGACCAACAATCCGCAGCGCCGCCCGATGAAATTGCTCTGGAATTGTCCCAAGCAACGGTTGGATTTAGTCGAGCATGGAAGGACGAACTTGGCTCGGCGGATGCGTACTGGGTTTATCCCGATCAAATTAAGAAGGGAGCTCCTTCGGGTGAGTATCTCCCACGTGGCTCTTTTTTCATCGAAGGGAGAAAGAATTTCGTGCGCCATGTCAAAGTTGAACTTTCGGTCGGAATAATGTCAAATTCTGATCTCCCCGAGAACGACGCCAAAGCACTCGATGAGTCAAATGAAAACGAGAAGCCGGCGGATTCGCATGCCCTTTTGGTTGTTTGTGGGCCTGAAAAGTCCATCGCAAATTACTGCTACTCCACAGTTCGGATCGCCCCTGGAAAGGAAAAGGCGAGCCATTTCGCCAGACGGCTGAAGCAGCAGCTTGTAAACAAGATAAAAGAAGCGAATGTAAAAGAATCAAGCAAGAAACTTCAACTTGACGATATCATGAGAGTACTCCCTTCAGGAACGTACAAATTCGTCGTAGAGAAACAAAACCGTTAAGAGCGCCAACGGCGACTTATCCTTTACCGAAGTCAGGCGAAAAATACCATGCCGTCCAAGTTTTCTTCCCCTGTTAGGACTAGAATTCTCGTTCGTGAAGTAATGAACAGTCCGGTCATAACCGCAGATCCCGACGAGTCAATCAAACAGATCTCGGAGAAGATGACAGCTTCGAAAGCAGGGAGTGTTGTCATTACTAGAAACGAGCGTCCAATTGGAATAGTCACTGACGGGGATATTGTGACTAAAGTGGTTAGTCAGGATTCAAGGCCGAGTTCAATCAGGGCCGAAGAGGTCATGTCAAAACCTTTACACGTGATCGAAAGCGAGAAAGAGATCATTGAAGCGGCACGCGCGATGAGAAAGTTTGGAATTAAGAGATTGGGTGTAAATTACAAGAACAATCTGGTAGGTATTGTCTCTATTTCGGATATCCTTGCGATAACTCCGGAGCTTTTTGACATAATTTCGGAAAAAGCGATGATATTGACTGGCCAGGCCTCGAAAGAGCCTGCATTTCTGGCTGGATACTGCGATTCCTGCAATCAATGGTCCGATGGATTACTCGAAATTGATGGCCGATTTGTTTGTGGCGAATGTACTACTGGAAAATCCGAAGAAGAACTTCAGAATGCAATCGACGGGGCTTGAACTCCTTTCACGATTGATAAAATGTCGGAACTATCGGAAGAAGTGCAGCCTAAATTTCTTGTGGACGGGATGCTAGGCTCTTTGGCGAGAAAACTACGAATTCTAGGATTTGACACCCTGTACGATCCAAAGTCTGAAGACGATGCGCTTCGTTCATCGGCGAGGACAGATCGTAGGATACTGCTTACGGGCGACTTTGAATTGTATAAATCGGCCAAGAGGTCTTACATTGACACGATTCTGATAGACTCTTCAAGTGAAAGAGATAGGCTCTTTGAGGTCCTTCAAAAGTTAGGAACGACTAAGATTCGAACTGACCAAATGGTTTCCAGATGTTCGCAATGCAACGGTGTACTTTATGATACAGGTAAGATTGGCAGACATGGCTCAGTATTTTCTTGTCGAACCTGCGGCAAGAGTTATTGGAAAGGCAGTCACTGGGATAAACTCAACGCATTATTCTCCGATGTAAATCTAATGTTACTTCAAGAACACGAAAAAAGGATACGAAAGTTAAAACATGAAAGCTCAGAATCCTTTTGAAACATCCTTTGGAGAGCCAGACGGGCCCTTTTTACTTTCTGTAACAAGAAATGTCATTTCAACATATTTGCAAACTAGGAGGACTGCCATCCCTGCTTCATTACTTTCTGATCCCCGCTTCAAACAAAAGATGGGTTGCTTCGTGACTTTGAAAAAAGACGATTCGGAAAAGTCGTTGCGAGGTTGCATCGGGTTTCCTGAACCTGTGTACGAGCTTTGCATGGCTCTAACTCATGCCGGAATCGCTGCTGCAACCGAAGATCCGAGATTCACTCCAGTAAAATCCGCGGAGATGGAACACCTACTGCTGGAGATCAGTCTACTGACTAAACCGGTCGAAATTTCACTAACAGATCAGAGGGATCTCCCGACGAAAATTGAAGTAGGAAAGGACGGGCTTGTGTTGCGATGGTCTTTCGGCACGGGATTACTGCTTCCCCAAGTAGCTACGGAATATGATTGGAGCGCCGAGGATTTCCTTTGCAATCTGAGCATGAAGGCAGGAGCGCCTCCTGATCAGTGGCTCGTGCCCGGGACACAAGTCTACAGGTTCAGAGCCCAAGTTTTTCAAGAAAATTCACCTGGAGGGAAAGTATCGATGGATTGACTAGGTTATTTACTTTCGTGATCCTTCGGACAAATCACTTTTTACTTTTCCAAGAATAACTACAATTTGGTTTCGACTTGAGGACGTTCTCGACCGATTCACGAGCGAATAATTCAAAAGCACGCCAAGGGATCGACTGTTAATTATATCTGAAAAAAGGAAAATTTCGAATGACTGTACAGCAAGCTGCAAGACCCAAGAGCCGCACACACAGCGTTGCCCAAGCGTTGGGTTCACCGGCTGGGACATCGGTGATAATCATGGGATGGATCGCCACTAAAAGTTCCATCGGAGGGATCAAATTCGCATCGATAAGGGACGGCACTGGTTACATTCAAGTTGCCTGCAAGAAAGACAGGGTTGCTCCTCAATCTTTTGCAGATTTCGAATCAGCGACTCGAGAATCAGCAGTCGCGGTAGAAGGTGTCGTTCGCGAAGACAAACGAGCGCCGGGTGGTAAGGAGATTTCGGTAACGGGATTTTGGATAATCTCTCTCGCAGAAGACTGGCCCATCACGAGGAGCGCGGTAAAATCTCCATCATTTCTTTACGACAAGAGGCACCTTGCCATCAGGGGAAGGAAGGCGTCGGCTATCATTCGAATAAGAGCAGAAATCGTCTATGCCGCGTTTGACCACTTTGTCAAGAATGGATTTACTCTGATCTCGGCGCCCTCAATAGTTCAAAACGCCGCTGAAGGAGGATCTACTTTGTTTGAACTAAACTATTTTGGCAAGAAGGCATACTTGAGTCAAAGTGCACAGCTGTATGAAGAGGCCGCGTTGGGAGCACTCGGCAAAGTATTCATATTTCAACCCGCGTTTAGGGCGGAGAAATCCAAGACAAGTAAGCATCTAACCGAGTTTTGGATGATCGAGGCAGAGCAGGCATTCGCTGATCAAGATGACAACATGAAACTTCAAGAGAACCTGGTCAAATCGATGGCAGAAAGGGTACTAGTCAATAGGATGGAGGATCTCAAGACCCTGAGTCGAAGCTTCAAATTCCCGGAGGTTCCGTTTCCGAGAATAACTTACGATGAGGCAAGAGAGATTTCAATCAAGAAAGGTGTGCCGTTCGAATGGGGTGAGGACCTCCCCACCGAGGGCGAAAGACTCGTCTCTAAGGAGTTTGACGTTCCATTCTTTGTCACTGGTTATCCCCTCTCTGCTCGATCATTTTATCACATGACGGAGGAGACAAACGACAAGGTAACAAAATCTGCCGATCTCATCGCTCCCGAAGGCTTTGGCGAAATTGCGACCGGCGGCCAAAGGATTCACGACTATTCGCAGCTCATGGAGCGGATAGCAAAACAGGAGCTCCCCACTGAGTCTTTCGAGTGGTATCTGGAGCTCAGAAAATACGGCATGCCGGAACACTCAGGATTTGGAATAGGGGCCGAGCGAACTACGAGATGGATTTGCGGACTGAAACACATTCGAGCGACAAGTTTGTTCCCAAGGACGATTAGCAGAGTAAAGCCCTAATTTTGAATATTCCAGAGTTCGAAAGTAATTTCTGTGCCTTGATCTCAGGTCGTGTCCGATAAATTGACAAAAGAGGGAACGGACGAATCGGGCGAACCAGTGGGCTCTTCAGATCCCAGACATGACAAGACGATTGCCAACCTTGAGATCGACGAACTCGATGGGATAGGACCTGCCACGAAGGCAAAGCTGAATGAGGTAGGAATCTCTACCATTCTTGATTTGGCGGTAAAATCCCCAAGCGATGTTGCTGACGCTGTTGGCTCTGATCTTGCTCGTGCTACTGAACTATGTAATAAGGCGAGAGCCAAGCTGGTCGAGCTGAAATATTTTGACGATGATTTCGTTTCCGCCTCTGAAATTTACAAGCGACGGAAGGCGATAGAACGAATTTCTACGGGCTCCAGAAATCTCGACGATTTGTTAGCCGGCGGCATCGAGACTCAGGCGGTCACGGAATTTTATGGAGAATTTGGTTCTGGTAAAACTCAAATTTGCCATACTTTGTGCGTCACAACCCAACTCCCGAAAGACCAGGGAGGATTGGGCGGGGGCGTAGTTTACGTCGATACAGAAAATACGTTTAGACCCGAAAGAATCGCAGAAATTGCCCGTGCCCGAGGACAAAACTCAGACGCTGTATTGGATGGGATCATTGTCGCCAAAGCTTTCAATTCGTCCCACCAGGAGTTGATATTGGGCGCGCTTGGCTCTCAGATTAGAAGCCACGGAATCAGACTTGCAATCGTAGACAGCGCAGTCGCGCATTACCGGGCAGAATTTCTCGGAAGAGGAACCCT
>DATNHH010000352.1:0-6560 GCA_035605055.1 Nitrososphaerales archaeon | reverse complement strand
GGAGAAGCTCCGATAAGTCCAGTCGCTCCAGCGTTGACAAATGCGGTCTACGACGCTATCGGGATCCGCTTTTTTGATCTTCCCATTACCCCTGAAAAAATACTCTTAGCGCTAAAGTCACGGAACGGAAAGCGTTAATTCTCAAAATCGAAAACTCTCCTTAGATTAACAAGGAAAGATGCGATTTTATTTGACTTACAAGCAGTTCATCAACGGCGAGTTTGTAGATTCTTCGAACGGCGATAGTTACGAAGTAGTGAATCCCGCCAACGGAAAGATCGTAGATCGGGTTGCAAGAGGGAACGTTGAGGATGCGAAGGCAGCGATAGATTATGCACATGACGCCCTAAAACGAGAGAAAGCGACGAAGGCAAACATCCCAAGAATCCTGCAAGCTGTCACTGGATTGATCCGAGAGCACGAGACCGAACTTGCGACAATAATGACTCTAGAGCAGGGGAAAACTCTCGTAGAGTCGCGCGGAGAAATAAAATTCTTCGCCCATACTATGGAGTACTACGCGGGATTGAAGGCGCGGGGTTCCCAGGTGCAGATTTCCGATTCCACGAAGCTCGCTGTAGTTGAAAAAGAGCCGGTAGGAGTAGTCGGTGCGATAGTCCCCTGGAATAATCCGATACTTTTGATGGGCGCGAAAGTTGCCGCATGCCTGGCGGCTGGGAGCGCAATCGTTGTGAAACCCGCAAGCACAACTCCCCTTTCCACGCTGAAATCAATGGAATTGTTCAAGGAAGCCGGAATCCCTAAAGGACTTTTGAATGTAGTTACAGGCCTCGGCGAAACGGTAGGGGAAGAACTTGTTAAGAATCCAAAGACCAGAAAAATTTCCTTCACCGGAGAAACCGCCACGGGAAAGAGGATTATGGAGCTCGCGGCTTCACAGCTCAAGAGAGTGACACTTGAGCTGGGTGGAAGCAATCCGCTGATCGTTTGTGCAGATGCAGATCTTGATGCAGCTGTAAACGCGACTCTTAACGGCAGGTTCAGAAATGCCGGGCAGGGCTGCATGTGCGTTAAGAGGACTTTTGTTTTCGAGAGCATAGCGCCTAAGTTTATCACAAAATTAAGGGAAAGAGCACTCGCGATCAAGGTCGGTGACGGAATGAAGAGCGAAACTACGATGGGACCCGTTCATAGCAGGTCCCAGAGAAACAAGGTCGAAGCCCAAGTGGACTCTACAGTGAGTGGAGGAGCGACACTCGTTCTGGGAGGAAAAGAACCGGACGATCCAGATCTCGGCTCCGGTTATTTTTACATGCCAACTCTAGTCACGGACGTAGATGAGAATTCCAAGTTACTCGCAGAGGAGTGTTTCGGACCGGCGCTCCCCATTGTCACAGTGAAAGGACTGGACGAAGCCATCGAAAAAGCAAATTCATCTATTTACGGGCTGGGTGCCTCCATCTGGACAAAAGATCTCGGGTCAGCAAAGAAAGCCGCTTCCGAGCTAGAAGTAGGTACGGTTCTTGTTAACTCACTCTACGGTGCAGGTGGGTGGGAGATTGAAGTTCCGATGGGCGGCTACAAGCAGAGCGGGATCGGTCGCGAATACGGGATAGAAGGTTTGGAGTCGTATACCGAAACGAAAACGGTAATTTTTGGTTCCTAGTTTAACCAAAGAAATGGGGCGATCGCAGACATGGTTTCGAAGAGAGATGTTCAAAAGATCAAGGTAGTTCCTCATAAACAAGGCGATAAAGTCGATCTCGGAAAGGGAAGTTTTTCCAACTTGATTCTGACAGGATCGAAACTGGAAAAATCTAACAGGAATATGCTTGGGTATTCTGTATTCAAACCTGGGATTGATACAAAACAGAAGATCCATGTTGAGGCGGAGGAGCTCGCTTACGTGGTCTCAGGTTCAGGCAAGATTACAGTTGGGAACGAATTGATTTCGTTCTCTGCGGGTGATTCCTTATTCATTCCGCCAGGCGTTCCCCATGGAGTTAGAAATGACGGATCGGAGGACGTGGCGATGGTGTTTTTCTTCTCTTCCTCCGAATACCCTAAGACGGTCGACGCCTAAATATTAGGGAACGAGGCAGCACTCCGCCTCGTGAGCCTGAATCTTCTACGACACAAAAGTGAGTGTGTTGAATATCGGAGCAGTGTTCTGCCCGTCCCAAACCGGATCAACTAAGAATCCACTTACTACCGATTTTTGCCATACTAGAGATCCCGCAGCGTACCACAGAGTGACCAGTCCTAGCCATGCATAAGGTGCATCGTTGTAGATCTGTTGCTGTGCAGTCTTGCAGGTAGCCTGAATGTATGATGTGTTCGCGCTAGATGTGAACGCGTTGGCGCATGCTACCACAGATGGGCTAGAGTAGACGGCCCAATTGCCGAAAAGGGATTCATTACTTACGAAAGTAAACCAATAGTCTGCTGGAGTCAAAGTTCCGGGGCCCCATTCTTCCGCTCCCAAAAGTGACAGCGATCCGATTTGCTTTGCATTCGATACCTCTGTCGAGTAAGAACTGTACGGTGCGTAGTAATTGGTAGTTTGCTGCACTATGATGTTTACAGTTATTCCAATCTGAGAGAGATCAGCCTGGACGATTTGAGCCGTCTCGGTGCAGAACTGGCATCCGGAAATGACCGTGAAATTGAGTATCGGGAAGTTCTGAATATTTGCAGCTTTGAGATCTGCTTGCGCAAGTGTAGTGTTGTACTGGTAAGGAGTGAAATTTCCCAAATCATAGAACTGCTTCCATGCAGGATATTCCGGCCCCATGAATTGGGATAGCTGCCCAAAGAACACTTTCTGGGCAATATCAGTGTAATTGATTGCGTGCACGATTGCCTGTCTCACGAGTGTAATATTAGTGGGATAAGCCACGCTGTTTATAGAAACCGCTGCTACTTCACCGTTCCAGGGAGGTAACGTAAAGTAAGCAAGTTTTGTCGGGTTTTGCTGGACAAGATTCCAATCTGCGGACTCGATCATAGATACTTGGGAGGCTCCGGACGAAAGATCTGTATATCTCGCCAAATCGTCAGGTTTGTAATTTACGATCACATTCTTTGCGTGTCCAGGATCGAAAATTGCCTGCTGGGAAATTTCTCCAGCGGTCAGGTTTTTCCCCCAATAATTGGTATCTTGAACAAATTGAACATAGCTGTTCTCAGATACCGTAGAGACAACATAGGGCCCACTGCCGGGAATCGGGTGCTGGTTAAAGTTAGAGTTGAACTGGGTCGACGTACCAAACCCACCATTCTCGAGAACGTACTGAGCATCAAACATCAATCCTTCGTACGCTACTAGAGTTCCAGGGAAGTAAGAAAATGGCGCCTGAAGCTGGAACACGATCGTGTAAGGTCCAGTAACGTAAATCGGCCATGACGAGTTCTCCATCAGCGCGAGCGTACCATGAGATGGATTTACGACTCCACTCTGATTAATCTGTGCAATAGTGGCCGGGCCGAATGTTACATTGGCCATGTTGAACAAAGCATACGACTCGAGCCAAGTAGAACTATTGCCTGAGAGGTAGTAAAATCCGTACATTTCAAGCCAAACCTGATAGGCATTGAACGCATTTCCGCTTGAGAACTTTACATCCTGTCGGAGATTCATCGTATATTTCGAACCGTCGGAAGAAACTGTCCAGTTGCTCACAAGGGCCGGGGTATATTGAATCACACCCGTGCCGAATTGAGCTGTCTGGTTAACTCCGATAAGAGGTTGGTATACGGTGTCTATCAACCAGTTTGGCCATGGAAGAGAGAATACTGCGTAAAGCTGGTTCAGATCATCTGCTGGCCAGTTTGCATCATCAATTACGAGTGTATTGTGAAATGAGGAAGACGAGGATGTCGTAGAAGTGGAAGAGCTCGTCGACTGAGAAGTTGTTGTACTCGAAGCTACAGAAGAAGCAGAACTCGACGAAGACGTCGCTGAAGATGCTGTGGAGCTTGATGACGAGCTTGGAGCAGACGAGGAAGATGAAGTAGAGGACTGAGAGGTGTTGGTCGTCTGGTTTGAAGTAGTGGTGCTGGTAACCGTAGCAAAGTACAGCCCCACTCCCGCTATGATCAAGATTACGACGATGATAACGACAACGATGGCCCTTGAAACCGCTCCTAGTTCGCTTCTACCGCTCATTGAAGGTATGAGGGTCTGTAAAACTAGATAAAAGCATAGTGTAAGAGCTCGCGCACACTAGCGAGTTACATTTTTGCTTCTTAGCGAATCTGCGAGTGCGTCCATCGTTGCTGCCATGAAACTTTTCTGAGCCTGGTATCCCATGTGTCCTATTCTAAGCACTCGACCCTTCAACTCCTTGTAGCCCCCTCCGATCAAGATCCCGCTCGATTTTGCAACCTCTCGAATCAATGCAGCATCGTTTACGGATTCCGGTAGGGTTATCGCGGTTACCGTGGGGGAGCAAAACTCGTCACTCAGGGGCCACACTTTGAGCCCAATCTCTCTGACTCTTTGCCTGCAGAACCTAGCAACTTCAGTGTGTCTAGCAAGAACGTTCTCTAGCCCCTCCTCGAGAATCTCGTCCAGCGCCGCAGACAAAGCGTTTACCTCTGAAGTGAAAGGGGTAAATGGAAACCTCTTTTGAGCAATCCAAGTATCTTTCCAATCTAGCAGTGATAGGTAGGAGGCGCGAATCGGTCTTTTCTTTTCCTCGATTTTCTCCCAGGCAAATTTGCTGATAGTCATTGGAGTTAGCGCACTAGGAGCAGAGATGCACTTCTGAGATGCACTCACGGCGATATCAATGCCCCACTCCTCAGGCTTGAATTCCGCGCCGGCGAGTGAGGCGACACAATCGACAATAGTAAGCATGCCGAGACTCTTTGCCTTTTTACATATATCTTCGGGAGGATTGAGCAACCCGGCCGGCGTTTCGCAGTGAACCATTGTCATCGCTACAGCATCCCTATTTTCCTCGAGGAAAGCTCTGGCAAGATCAAGATTGAAGCACTTGTTTGGTTCCTCATGGAAGTACACAGGAAAACCGCCCGCATTCTTTACAAATTCTCCAAACCACTTCCCGAAGGGGCCATTTTCAAAAACTAGCACTTTATCTCCTGGGTTTATTGAGCAGACGACACCGGCTTCAAGTCCTAAAACTCCTTCTCCTTGAAGAATCAGGACATCGGTGCCATGGGAGATTTTGAAAACACGCGCCATTTTCTTGACCGTTTCATCGAAGAATTCCACGAACGCGGGATAGTAGTGGTATATGACCGGTTGAGCAAGGGCGGAGAGTACCCTGGGCGATACTTCAACCGGCCCAGGAGTCATCAGTAATTTTATTCCATTTCTAGCCTTGTTCCAATTTTCCATTTCTCTCACTCCATGATTATGATTTTGTCTTTCTTATCTTCCTTAACACATATTCCGGTTTTAGTGGGGTCTCGGTAATGTAATCGCCGCCTAAATTCATCAGCGCGTCGTCGATCGCGTTTGCAACTGCGGCGGGAGCTACGACCGTTCCGCCCTCGCCCAGACCTTTAGTGTGAGAAGGATTTTGCTCGGATAATGTTTCAATGTGTTTCACTACGATGTTTGGAGATTCGACTGCTGATGGCAGGAGATAATCGAGGAAACTACCTCCATTTATCTGGCCATCCGATGTGTAGGAGATCTCCTCGAAGATCGCGCCGCCCAATCCTTCTACGATCCCTCCATGCACCTGTCCATCGACGACCATGGGATTGATCATCTTACCACAATCTTCGACAACGAGGAAACGGATAATTTTGAATTTACCGGTTTCCTTGTCAAGCTCGACCTCGCAGAATGTCATAGCATTGCTCCAAGTCGCCGGGATCTCGGGTTCGTAGAAAGTAGTAGCTTCAAGCCCCGGTTGCACTCCCTTTGGAAGTTTGTCTGGACGCCTCAGGGCGATCTGGGCAACCTCTTCCAGTGAGACGCTCTTCCCCTTTCTACCGTCGGCGCCATGTCTCACATCTCTCGGCGCGCCCTTGACTGAAAATGTGCCATCTTCGAACATCTCGATGTCCTCAGTCCTCGCTTCGATCATCCCTGCAGCAATCCTGACGGCTTTCTCTCGAACTTTAGACGCGGATAATATCGCTGCGCTCGTTCCCAAAGGAGCCCCTCTGCTCCCCCAAGTCCCCATTCCGTACGGAACGAGATCGGTATCGCCCCAGATTACCTGAATTTTTTCTATCGGGACGCCAAGCTCATCTGCGACTGCCTGAGCGAGGGTAGTCTCGGAGCTCTGTCCATGTGGAGCAAGACCGGTAAGGATCTTTATCGAGCCATTAGGTTCGACTCTAACAGTAGCAACTTCGAATCCCAATGTGACTGATCCAGCTGGGCCAAGAATTGCAGACCCGATGCCGCCAATTTCAAGAAGACTTGCTATTCCAATTCCTCTGTAGATGCCCGTCTTTCGCAATTCTTGGTGCTCTTTGCGGAGATTTTGGTAATTTACGGCGAGAGCTCCGCTCGTAAGAGATTCGATCAGACTGCACTTATCGTAGACCAGAGTGGTCGCTGAAGTAAAGGGAAACTCGTCATCTCGGATTAGATTTTTCATCCTTACTTCGTA
>DATNHH010000351.1:0-2754 GCA_035605055.1 Nitrososphaerales archaeon | reverse complement strand
CAGTGTAAAGCCGGTTGAAATTCTTCTGGAAAGTCTTATGGCATCGTCTGTCGATGTCTTACTGTCTTTGAATCCTGCTGAAGGGAGGAAATCCGAGCAAAGCGGCGCGAAGAATAATTCGCGCGGGCGAGGTCGCAATGCTAAATTTGCAATAATTGTGGCGATCCTTGTGTTTCCCATAATAGTTCTGTTGGCCTTCTACTCCTCGCTGAACGTTGTTGCTACCAATACACCCCTTTTCAACTTCCTAAACTTGGGTTCACCCAAAGGTATCTACGAAACGACCACTGCCAACTATAACCTAACTTCTGTTCTGTTGAACACTTCGGCTATACAGAGCGGCCAACAATTTCCAAACTTCTTTCCAAGTATTTCAATACCCGGATACTATCTCATTGCGATGATAGTCATTGTTTTCCTTCTAGTCGGTCTAACGGTTGTGAGGAATGTCCGGAGGCAAAACAGCATAACAGGTTTCGACACGTCTGGGGACCTTGAAATGCAAAGAATTGAAGTCGCCAATGTTTTGGACGACGCCGTCTTAGAACTCAGACGGGGAAATGACTATCGACGGGCGGTACTCGAGTGTTATAGACGAATATCCGAATTGCTCGAAGCTAAATCATCTATTGATGGAAAACCGTTGACAGCAAGAGAGTTTGAAAGGACCGTCTCTACGAGACTGAAACTCGACACTCAGTACCTTTCACAGGTTACAGACATCTTCGAGATAGCTCGGTACAGCCGTCGGGAGATTTCAAAAGTCGATGCAGATTTTGCGATCGAGTCACTGTCCAAACTTAGCAGCGTGTTAAGAGACATAAATTCTGGGCCACAGTGATTCGAGATTGCTGCGTAGTAATTGGACAAGGTTCCGGCTCGAAGAAGGAAAAAGCAGCTCGCAAAGTCGTTCGAGACGATCCGCAGCTATTGTCAGTGCAGTTCTCCTAGTCGCAATACTGGTTATTGCCTTGCTCGGGAATTCACAAATCATACTTGTGATTTCCCTGTACATTTGTATCCTTCTGGAAGGAATCTCTGCATCGATATTCATGATGTACTCTAGACCGGAAGACGGAGACTCTTTTCCTGTAGATCATCAGAAAGGAGGGGAGGGCGGAAAGGGGAATGATGTTGTCAACTCCATGAACATCTACGTGAAGTATGCTTCCCGCGGTTCTGAGCACTCCCGCAGAGAGATAGCTCATGTTATCAGGAATGTCGTGGAAGGTAACATATCCAAGAAATACTTGGACCTGTCAAACGATAGACAATTCCAGTCAGACTTGAGAGCCGTAGCTCCATTTACTTCAGAGGAGGATCAAACTTCTGGAAAGCGATTCGGCAGAGCACCCAGGAAGAAAGTGTCGAAGCGGGAAAGAGAAGCTTATCTAACGAGTTTAGAGCGCATTGTGCAGAAACTTGGAGAAAAGTAAGCTTCAAGATAAACTATCAATGTGATTATTCTTCATGGCTGAACCCCAGCGGGCGCATGATTTGGCGCTACAGATATTGGATGTGGTAGGGACGGCCATCGTTGGGAAAAAAGCTGTCTTGAGACTGATCTTGCTTTCGATTTTATGTAATGGTCATGTTTTGTTCGAGGATCTCCCCGGACTGGCGAAAACACTCACTGCAAGATCTTTCGCACAGACTCTTGGGTGCGAGTTTAAGCGAATCCAGTTTACGTCCGATCTTCTTCCAGCTGATGTGACTGGAAGTTACGTTTACAATCGAGCAACTTCGGCTTTCGAGCTGCGCAAGGGACCAATCTTTTGCAACATACTCCTTGCTGATGAAATTAACAGGGCCCCTCCCCGGACGCAATCGGCGTTACTGGAGGCAATGCAGGAGCGACAGGTCACGATTGAGAATGAAACGATGAAACTTGGAGCACCTTTCATTGTGTTTGCAACCCAGAACCCGATCGAATACGAAGGGACGTATCCACTGCCCGAAGCTCAGCTGGATAGGTTTCTGGTAAAGACCAGTATTGGATACCCTACTGTTGAAGAAGAGACTATCATACTTGAGAGCAGATCGGTTAGGCGGAGCGATGAGGTTTTGTTGGAAAAAATCGTGGAGAAAAACGCTCTGTTAGAAATGCAATCTCTCGTAGAGTCGGTTCACATAGAGCGCGATCTTGAAAAGTACATCGCCGAAATCGTGGGAAAAACTCGTATGCACGCTTCAGTCGAAGTCGGCTCCAGTCCAAGGGGTTCACTTGCAATATTGAAACTATCAAAGGCAAACGCGTGGCTGGATCAAAGGGATTACGTAATTCCGGACGATATCAAAGTGGTAGCGATCCCTGCGCTGAATCACAGGTTGATCTTGACCGCGGATAACTGGCTTAGAGGAACGAAGCCTGAAAGCATTATCGAGGAAGTATTAGGCAAGACCACAGTACCCAAAGTTTCGACCTGATCACTAGCCGACGAAGGTTGACAGGGAAAAAACGTCGATGAATTTAGTTATAGGCGGATTTTTTACAACGCAATGAAGACAAGTATTAGGAAGAATCGTAACTAGGTCTACTCTAAGTAAGGTTCGGAAGAGCACCCGTGAGAATTAGGGCAGAACCCTAATTCCTTCCGGGAAAGCTCTGCATTTGGACTGGAACTTCGGACAGCCGGAGAGAAGTTTCCCTCCTCGAACCCATTCTGAAGTAGATGAGTTTGATCACTGCTCCGACCTCAAACTTTGAGAGCGCCAGCAGGAGATCTTTCATCTGCTTTACTTCTGTATCCCCTA
>DATNHH010000350.1:0-6363 GCA_035605055.1 Nitrososphaerales archaeon | reverse complement strand
CGGATCCTGTTTTGTCTTTGTGCGATTGCACCTTTGCCGGGTCGAGTCCAGATTTGGACGAGATTCCTCCCTTTGAATCACTGACAGCGACAACCTTCACGCCAAGCTCTTGTAGGAAGATTGCAGACCACGATCCTGCATTGCCGTAGCCTTGAACTGCTGCAGTTGCCCCTTTCAGTGGTAACTTGATGACTTTGGCCGCTTCGCGCGCACAGATCACGCAACCGCGGGCGGTAGAGTTGTTTCGCCCTTCGGAACCGCCTAAAGAAATTGGTTTTCCGGTCACGACTTCCGGGACGGGGAAACCGTGGATCTGGCTATAAGTGTCGAGAATCCATGCCATTGTCTGCGAGTCAGTGTAGACATCGGGCGCGGGAATGTCTTTGCGGGGACCGATGAAATCCGCGATGGCAGACGCATATCTCCTTGTAAGCCGCTCCTTTTCTCTAGTCGACATATTCTTTGGATCGCAAATTACTCCGCCTTTTGCGCCGCCGTACGGAATGTCTACTACTGCACACTTCCAGGTCATCCAGGTGGCGAGCGCCTTAACTTCGTCGAGAGAAACGTTTGGGTGGTATCTGATCCCTCCCTTGAAGGGTCCACGTGCGTCGCTGTACTGCACCCGATAACCTTGGAAATTCTTGATCTTGCCGTTATCCAGTCTGACCGGGAGAGATACCGAAAGGATTCTCTTCGGCTGGGACAGCGTTTCGAGAATATCCGCGTCGAGACTTAGCAAACGGGCGGTACTGTTCAATTGTTTCATGGCGTTGTCGTAAGGATTCAATTCTTTGCTTGACATTTTTTTCACTTCTAATTTTGTTGAGGAAACTTTTGCCCACCAAGATGCTCGGGCAGGTAAATGTTAGATCTGATGTTATTTAAGCAGAGAGCGACACGGCCAGTTCATTCTTGATGAGAACCCCAATACACGGAAACAGATTTGATCTAGGAACATTCGAGGACTCATGGCGATAGAAACAGTGAATCTTTGGATCGCGTACTGGCCATCCCAGTGGCAGGCGGCAACTGATAACGAGACCATCATCGACATGATCTTCGGGATATTTTCCTCGCGCGAAATAGCCATCGACAAAATCAAGGCGAGTATTTCAGAAGAAGAATGGGAGTCCTTCAACGACCAGTTCGTCTTTGAAAAAGTTGAGCTGGATAGTTATCATCCGATTCCGCATATCTGATCGTGTTCTACTTAGCGACATTCTCTTGATTTTTCAGTCTACGGGTACAAAACTACCTGATGTGGGCAGAGTTAGAGCAGTTCTAACCGGTTACTGAAAAAGTATCTCCGTTCCTTCACTATAGCATTAGAAATTGCCAGAAGAGCTCGTTTCAAGCTCTTCGGTACGCAGAATTGCACCGTTGCACGATCGCGCGGGGAATGGCATAATAAATCAACGGAGGTGAGGAAATGACTTCGGTAGTCAAAGAGATACACAGGTACACGAAGAGCAGACGGACCTTAGGGAAGCTCCTTTGCGAATCAGGAAGTTATCGCGAGTACCTCGACCTCACGAAGATCAATATCGCCCCAAGTGCCAGCAAGGCGACAGCGGGATAAATCAGAAACTTGTCAGGAGCGGCTGAATAGTCGATGCTTACGTCAGACTTTATCTGATACACGGTCTTGGAATTGCTGTTCCAGAGAGATTTATTCAGGTTGAAAAACACCAGAAAGTATGTCGAAGTCGGATCTGGGATGAAAGAGAATGACGCTGGAACTCCGCTCTTGGAATCAATTGCAGTTGAATTCACTGCGAGGACTGGCGAGTTTGAAGAATTGGTTATCGTGTAATTATTCGAAACCCAGTTGTTCCGCGATGAATCGGTGAAGATATAAAAAACTACGCAGCACTGAGAACTCTGAAGAGTCCCTTTCATCGTTCCGTTGCTGTTGCCGTTTAGAAAGTGACTTACCGAGACTCCGTAGTCGCTCTTGGGAGAAACTGCACTGAGATCGACGGTCGTGTTGAGTATGGAAGTGCGCTGAGTTATCTGGGAAAAAGCAATCGCGAACAAAATCATTCCGACGAGAAGCGATCCTACTGCTGCAAGCAGAAACATTCGTTCCTTTCTCAAAGCTGACGAAAGACATAAACCGAATACTCTTTTGATGTTTTCTTAAGCTGAGAAGAGATCAGAAATCACAAATTAGAAAATTGGATGGACTGCCGACTGGAAGAGACAAAGGCCATTAATTATTTACGCGGATCTGGTCAGATTCCAGAGAGGCGATCCCATCTAGCAGTGGATATTTTTTCCACAGCTTCCAGAAGAAAATTCCGAAGACTCCAATGATCATGACTGCAGCAATAATGCTGATTGCCGTAACCTTGACCAATCGCGCGACCTTATATGCAAAAGAGAGTCGGTTATATCAAATCAACGAGCAGAACAGCCTGTTCGCTGGTTGAATTACTCAGGAAAGAACTTGAGCAATCCAAGCCTTGAAACTTGAAAACTTAATCATAATTGATTTATTACTGGGAATCTCTCGACCCACCACGATCGAAGACAATTGAAAATCGTTGCAATTCTTTATCCAGGTGGTCCTGCTGCAAAAGAAACCCCCGAGCTTTTGGGGTGTGCCGAGAACGCACTGGGGTTACGCCCATTTCTTCAGAAAAAGGGAATCGAGTTTATTTCGTCCTCTGACAAAGAAAAGGGGCTCGACAAAGAACTTCCAGACACTGATGTCTTGATAACCACGCCCTTCTGGCCGGCTTACGTAACGAAAGAAAGGATTGACAAAGCCCCGAAGCTTCGACTTGTTCTGACTGCGGGAGTTGGCTCGGATCATATTGACCTCGCAGCCGCGGCAGAGCACAACGTAACTGTAGCAGAGATAACCGGATGCAATGTAGTCAGCGTTGCTGAACATGCGGTAATGCAAATCTTGGCGCTCGTGAGAAACTATATTCCCGCCTACAAGGACGTAATCGAAGGCGGATGGGACATTGGGGAGATTGCTTCAAAGTCACACGATCTCGAGGGGAAAACAGTGGGAATTGTGGGCGCCGGTCGAATTGGGCAGAGACTTGCCATCAGGCTTAGGGCGTTCGACGTCTCAATGCTGTACTATGATTTTAGGCGCCTGAGTACTGTTGAGGAACAGGTTCTGGGCATACGGTACGCGCTCCTGGACGATCTGATTCCGCAATGTGACGTGATATCTATCCACTGCCCCCTGACTCCGGAAACCGATGGCCTGTTCAATCGCGAGCGACTTTTCAAGATGAAAAAAGGAGCTTACTTGGTAAATACTGCCCGGGGGAAGATTGTGAATACGCAGGCTCTTGTGGAGACAATGGAAAGTGGTCACCTCGCCGGCTACGCGGGAGATGTTTGGTACCCTCAACCGGCTCCTCCTGATCATCCTTGGCGACACATGCCAAATCATGCGATGACTCCGCACGTCTCTGGTACGTCGCTTGAAGCGCAGAAGCGTTACGCAGATGGTGTTCTCGATTCGCTGACTCGTTTCCTTGACAAACGACAGATAGAAAGAGACTACCTGATCGTGGATGGCGGTAAAGTGGTTAGTCCCAGCTATTCTTACGCTTTCAAGAAGACATGACATACTGCAATTTTATCTAGAATTCAAGTGAGCCATTTTTCTAGACTTTACTGTTGCTTAGGGTTGGGCTATCGAGATTCTGAACAACGCCTGAAGTAAATTTGAACAATCTATTTACCCACATTGGTGAAGGCCATTACCGAGAGATGGAACGAAACGTGTCGGAGCTGCTGAAAGAAGAACGAGGGAAAGATAATTCCCAGCCAGAAAACTCTCAGATGAACAGAACTGTTTGAGACTTTAGATTCATATTTTTCCGAGTTCGTTTTCCTACTTAAGCGAATTATTGAAACAAATCGGCGGCACGCGCGTCTGTTATGAAGTCCACCGTTCAGCTCCGACTAGGCACTCTTTCTAACGATTCCTTCGCTTAAGAAAAATAGAGGAATGAGCAGAAGAATCACAATCCCAGAGCCACCGAGCCACGCCGTAGAATAGCCCGACGAAACGGCGAGATATGAGAAAACGAGAGGCGGTCCAAAGTTTCCAAACAGAGATAGGCTGTTCACCCACGAGATTGCAAGAGTGTCGTACTCCTTCGGTTCCCTGTTGAGATCTTTTGCAGCTGCAAAAGCGGTAGTCAATCCAATCCCAAAAATGATTCCAGCTAGAGTGCAGCCTATAATAGCGGCATTCAAACTATGTACAGCGCATATTAACAAAGCTCCGGCTATCCCAAAGTCAGTCACGAGCATGAGCAACTTGGGCTTTTTGATCCTGTCATATTCTCTACCACCTATTAGAGCAGAGAAAATCGGCATGGCTACAACAATTGCCGCAACCAGCGCTGCGAGAGACGGCGCTATTCCAAGGCTGTCATGTAAGTAGTAAGCCATGAAGGCTCCTATGAGATTATTTCCTGTTGTCAGGCTGAGCGTTCCAACGCCCAGTAGTATCAGGCTCTTATCCTTAATTATGTTCGTCAGTCTGGCCGTATCAACCTTAAAGGAGAGAGTGTGCTCGTTAGGTACAAGGAACAGTACCATGATTCCGGTAATCACTCCGAGCACTCCGCTCAGCACGATACTTGGTCGCCAGCCGGTCACGGTTGCGATAATTGTCCAGCCGAACAAACCAAAAATTCCACCCACACTATAAGCAGAGTTGAACAGTCCTACGTTAATGCCTGATCTGTGATGCCCTAAATAACTGGCTGCGATAACTATTGAAGGAGAGAACACGAACGCCATTCCTGCTCCTACAAAGAACCTCAGGACCGCTGCCTCAGGAATGGATGAAGTAAACGACACGCCAATCGCAGAAAGTGAGGATATCAGTATGCCGATAGTTACCACCCTTTTTGGACCCCACTTTGCTGCGAGGATTCCTCCCGGAACCTGAAATAGCCCGATACCGAGATAGAAACTCGAGGTAAGCGTTCCCAGCCCTGAGACCCCACCCTTCAGATCGGCCTCCATAAGATAGTATATTGCGCCAACATTCAACCAGTTTATGGCGTACACGGCTCTCGCAGCGACAAGAGTTGCGACAGATCTCCCTGAGACAATACTATCGCTATGTCGTGTCGTCCTCAATCAGGCCACGCCTTTGTTGAGTTAGTAGTTATTTACCTTCGCAGCCCAGACCGTAAGATTTTCGAGGACACTTTTCAACGTCTGTCTTGTGGCTTCATCCTTCAGTTTTAACTCACTATCAAAGGATTCTCTTGCCCTTCCGAGAAGGAGTTCAGGATCGTTGATTGGATGCATGTTTAGATCGACCATGATCTGCCTCAGGTGTAGTTGCGACCTTACACCTCCACGGACTCCAGATGACGCGCTGATTATTGCCGCCGGTTTGCCTTCCCATGAGTTATCTCCGCTGGGTCGATTGCCCCAATCGATTGCGTTTTTGAGCACAGCAGTGATCGAGTGGTTGTGTTCGGGAGATGCGATAAGAATTGCATCTGTCGCTTTGATTTTTTGTTTGAATTCGCGAACGATTTCGGGCGGGTTTCGATCGCTATTCTGAGAGTAAAGTGGAAAGCTTGACACATCAAAAATTTCAAGAGTGGTATCCTCCAGAAGCATTTCTTTCGCTGCTTCAAGCAGAGCTGTGTTGAATGATCCCTTTCGGTTGCTTCCTGAAATTCCTAGAATCTTCATTGGAAAAAAATTAGAGAACATAGCGTCTTAATTGTTATTACGACATATGCCGCGTGCACTTTGGTCCTGCTGAATACTGGTTAGCGATACGCGCCTACGTGCAAAAGGGAAATCGTATTTGATCTTGTTACAAACGAATAAATATTTTCACGTTTCCCAATTAGGAGAAGACCTGTCCGCCATCGACGATTATCGTCTGACCGGTGATCAGGTCACTTTCATCTGAACATAGAAATACCAAAGTCCCGAGAAGGTCCTTGGGCAGAATATCTTTTTTTATGCTTCTCTGGTTCCGTAAGGAATCAATTCTTTCCTGACTGCGAAGTTTGCCCGCTTCGCTCAAGACAAGTCCGGGCGCAATTGCGTTTACATTGATTGAGAATTCTCCGAGCTCCCGAGCGAGGGCCCTTGTCATTGAAATTAACCCGCCCTTTGAAGTGACGTAGTGCAACAAGTACGGGACACCGACGTGAAATACGCCGGACGCCTGGTTAACGATCTTTCCCTTGCCGCGAAGTTTCATGAACGGGACAACGGCTTTAGAACAAAGAAAAGGTCCCTTCAGGTTTACAACTTGAATTTTGTCCCATTCCTCAGTAGAGATTTCAAGAATACTCTTGTAAGCCAGCCCATAGTAAATCGCTGCATTATTGACAAGGA
>DATNHH010000349.1:0-3119 GCA_035605055.1 Nitrososphaerales archaeon | reverse complement strand
AACTTCGATCTCGACAAGTAAGGTCAGGACAATCGGAGGCCAAGTTCTGAACAACTTCTCAGGCCTGCTGGACGAGACAAGCCAAGTCGCAAAGCGAGGGGCCGAAGCACTGGGTGTTTTGGCTATTTTGATCACGGCGTTCGTCGGGATTCTATAAACCGAGACAGGTTCCACCCGATAAGAAATACTTGACTAGATTCCGCTGAGGCAACTGCGTACTATACTACGAGCGACATCGTTTAATGTAGCTTTATGTCAAGAAATAATCCGTTGGTATCATCAGCATCGGATTCGGACAAGGAAATTGAGGATGTTGCATTCGGTGATTATTTGCGAGACCTTGATCGCGATCAGGTCAGAATAATCATTAGAGAGGAAACGCGAAGGTTCAGAAAGCCTACTACTTTGATCACAGGCCTGCCTACCGAGAGAGGAGAGCTGGAAAAGGTCGCCCGCGAGTTGAAGAAGAGCCTCGCAACCGGCGGATCAGCAAAGGAAGGTCAGGTCATATTGCAGGGTGACAAAAGGGAAGAGGCCAAGCAAGTCCTAATCAAGCTGGGCTACTCTGCCTCGAACATTGAAGTTCAATAAGGCGTTCACATCATGAAGGTGTAGGATGGATAAAGCCTCACTTTCACCCCCGGTCTTATGAAAGATCTTGCGTCAGAATTGAGAATGTATCTGCCCGCTGAGTCCATTTTTCCCGCCTCTGAAAAAAGCTTGACTGCAGATATCATCGGTAGGGTCTCTCTTTTTTGAGGGGACTCAGGCACCTCGCGCCTTGCGGCAGTAGTCCAAAGCTCCTCGAGCGGTTTGATTTTGAATATCGAGGAATCAACAAACTCGAAAAACTGTCCTAATTCAGATTCCCGAGGCAGCCTTCCATGATTCAGGGAAAGCTCTCTGTAAAACGAGAGAAAATATTCCAAGAGAGTTGAACGTCCCCGTTCAGCGAGATACTCCTTGAAGACCCGCTGAAATTCTACGTGGAGCATGCCGATTCTTGTTCCTACTTTCTCGCTTTCGGGGGAAGATTTTAGCGGAGAATCCGGGGATATCTCGCGAACGAGACCCAGCCTCCCACTCCCAACGATGGCGAGCTCGACGTTTGCAATCGTTCCCTGTATTTCGCCGAAACTTTCCGAAAGAAGATGGTTGGCATAGAGATCAAGCTCAAATGTGTAGTCCTGCCTAAATAATTGTAAGAGCTTGTCAAACGAGACTTCGTAATTTCTCTGACGCAGATCAGGACCGTTCCTTTTGGAGAGGAGTACCAAACCTGCTTTCCTCAGTTTCGAGATCTGAAGACTGACTGCGTATTTTGAGTGGCCGGTGTGTCTTGCGATCTCACTCGGACTGCCGATACCACGAGCAATCAAAAAGAATACTGAGCTTAAAACCTTGGAAGAAATGATGACGTGAACTTTTCTTATTTCTCTCATCATTCGCGCGTCCTGCTGTTCAATTTTGACTTCAAGCGCGAGATGCTTTTGCCACATCTGCGGCAGGAGAAAAACTGGTTTCATATTTTGAAGCGAGAAAATTAACTAAACCAAGTTATAAATAGTTAAGTGAAAGCTCAACCATTTCATGCCGGAATCAGTTGAAGGAACAATAATCAGAACTTACGAGTTGAACGCATCTCCCGAGCGAGTTTATGAGGCGTTTACGAACAAAGAAGACCTGCAAAACTGGAAGGAGGATCACTACGAGATTGACGCCCGAAAAGGTGGGATGTACAAAATGGGGCTCGAATCCGATGGTTACGCTGTTACGGGGGAATTTCTAGAGATCGTACCGAACGAGAAAATCGTCTATAGCTGGAAGATGAGCGAATACGACGAGAAAGGGAAGCTTATTCCAAACTGGTCGCAGGAGAGACCAACTAGAGTAACTGTGAAATTCGAAAAGGCTGGAAATAGAGGAACGAAAGTTACCCTGATCCACCAGGGTTTTCCGGAGATGGACGAGCAGTATTACATGCATGAAGCGGGCTGGGATTTGCTCGTCGGACAGGTCTTGAAGGCCTATCTGGAAAAGACGCCCGAAGAATACGCACGATGGTGGAAGAATGAAGAACCGAACTGGCAACTAAGGTGGCAAAAGCTCTCCGAGGAGAAGATGAAGTCCAAACTCGTCAAGACGACGGCACTATAGCGAGACGAGTTCTACAGATGCCAAAAGATTCCGTCAAGGATTCTGATTCAGGCGGTTCATTAAACAAGGAAGCCTATCACAAAGGATGGCATCCCAGATCAGTAGTGACGCTCAGATAGTCCTCGGAATTTTTTCCTTTTTTGGCGGATTCGTTCACGTTTTCTTGGGAATAGGTAGTGTCGTCAACTTTAACGGATCCAGTATGGCTGGCGCAAGTGCAGACGATCTTGGAGCCCTTCTAATCGTGGTGGGGATTCTCTTCCTTGCCGCTGGCATAACTACTTGAAGAAACGGTTCTTGGGCTTTAGTCAGACGGTCGCTGTGATCGGACTTCTTTCTGGAGTAGCTTCTCTTGCTCTCCAAACCGTAGGATCTATTCCGGGACTGATTCTTAACTCATTCGTTATCTATTTGCTGATGCGTGCTGATGTCAAGAGTTACCTCCAGAGGGTCAAATCAAGAGGATAATAGTCTGTGTTCAAAAAACAGAATAACTCTACTAATTTCTTACATCCCTAATTGCCGGAAAATTTTTTCGAACTCGTTTACCGAGTAGTTGCCCAAGTTCCTCGGGGCAAGGTTACCACTTACTCTGCAGTCGCAAAATATCTCAACAATCCGAGGGGCTCAAGGGCCGTCGGGTGGGCTATGAGACAGTGTCCGTATCCAAATGAAAAAGTTCCCTGCCATAGGGTCATAAAATCTGACGGAACAATTGGCGGCTATGGAGAGGAGGGAGTCATTAAGAAAGCAAGACTTCTCAGAAAGGAGGGAATCACGATCTGTAATGGAAAGGTAAATCTCGGCAAGTACGAGTTTAGGCAGTTCAGGCTGGACTAGATTTGTTCTGGTCCATTTTGACCTGACTTGTCTTGGGCTGACTTTTTCTGGTTGCAACGTTGATTAGAAGTGATGCGATTATCGCGAGAATGATCAGAGCAACTGCATATTGAATTTGGGTT
>DATNHH010000348.1:0-4258 GCA_035605055.1 Nitrososphaerales archaeon | reverse complement strand
AGAGAGTCAGGTAACGTTTCTGTCTCGACTCTATTAGTTTACGTTTAGGTCAGATTCTTGGAAATCTGATACATCTATGAAGCGTTTGGAAGGTTGTCAAGGAGGTCGAGACATTGCAACACATAGAATCTCTCCTTTCCCCGTCAAAAACTCGGCAAGTCTTAAGTGCCACCATTTATTTTCGAATTCATCCGAGGATAGTGACTCTAAAAATTGGTATTTCAGATGCCGCCCCTTACTCAGGGCGAATTGGATGAATTTCTCGTAAAGGCGCCGATCGCGACACTATGCACCCAGAATTCGGATGGTACAATTCATGCAGCGCCGCTCTTTTTCAAGTACGAAAAGGGCGAACTGCTGTTCGGAACCCAGAATGATGCCCGCAGAATAAAGAACATCAAGAAAAATCCGAATGTGACAGTCCTGATCGACGATGAGCACCCTCCGTTCAAGGGTGTCGTGTTATATGGCAAAGCTCAATTGGATTACGACGAAGTAATCCCAAAACGCGTAGTTATCTTCGAAAAGTACATGCCGAAGCCTAACGCACAAAAACTGGCTGATGGACTCGCGGCTCTGAGAAAGCCTGTTGTGATCCGTGTGAAGCCAAATAAGATAACCTCGTATGATTATGCAAAAGATCAGTCAGGGCTGTTCAAGTGACAATAAGTGGCCAGGATAACATCTAGAATTCATTCACTAGATGGACTTGAGCATCCCTTCGGAATTTATGTCACTCCCTATCTAATTGAAGAAAGTCCGAACGATCTCACATTAGTTGATACCTGCTTCACGGTATCGGTGAATAAACTAGAGAGCTGTATACAAGACGAGGGCTACGATCTAAGGCATGTCAGGCGTTTGATCCTTACTCACAGCCACGTCGATCATACGCAGGCTGTAGGTGAATTATCAAGAATGACGGGCGCCTCAGTTTATTCACACTGGTCAGAAGCAGGGTACCTAAATCACGACCCCTCATACCATGGTCCCCCTTCGCATGAAGCACTTGCCCGAATGCTAAACGGACTGGGAATAAAAATGGAAGATGTAAGCAAGAAATTCGGTAGCCTATCACGAGATCCGATTTTAGTTGAACACCTGCTTAGTGATGGTGATCAGATTGGAAGGCTCCGGGTAGTTCACACACCTGGACACACTCCAGGACATATTTCTCTCTACCCGGAAGAGGACAGGGCGTTAATTGGAGGTGATTTTTTGTTTAATGGGATACTCGGACACAAAGGACTCTACGTATTCTCTGAAGTGTCAATCGACACAATTCAGTCTGCAATCTCAGCAAGACGAGTTGCCAAGCTGCACTTTGACAAGCTGCTTCTCGGTCACCAGGATCAGCCGTTAATAGACAAATCTGCCCCGGAAATCGTGGAGAAGGCCGCCACCGATACATTGTCGGAGCAAAAGGCCGCAAATCAACGCTGACCGATATCTACTTTTTGGCTCGACTGGAACTTCTTACTGGACCATAGTCCTCTAAACCACGGATAATAGATGTACAGAAAATCAGGTGCCATTGCGCCCTCCGCAAAGCCCTTCTCGAGAAAGAAAGAAGACTTTTCATCCATTTTCAATTCGCGATAAATAGCAGCAATTTGAACATAGTCAAACTGGTCCGTAGCTGATTCTTCGAGTTTTTCGATTATACCTAATACTTCTGTCTTCATCCCCGCTTTTGCGTAAGCGTAAGCCAGAGCAGGCTTTGCGATCGGAAGTCGCTCTATCGCCGATTTGATCATAACTATGCCCTCCGCATACTTCTGCCTTTCAGAATATCCTAATCCCAGCCAGAGATTTATGGGCAGATAGTTTGTGTCTAACTCACGATAATTCTCAAGCTCGGAAATTGCTTTCTCAAGCTTCCCGGACAGAAAATGCACGAATGCAATCGTTAATGTGGTGGTGGGTGAAAGAGGGTCAAGATCTCTAGCTCTTTCAGCTTCCAATAACGCATCATCATATCTGCCCATGGTTGCAAGAGTTTGAGCGAAAAAGTGATGACCGGTTGAATAGTTAGTATTTAGCTCGATCGCCCTTTCAAATTCCTTTTGACTTTCTTTGAAATCGTTGTTCCACCAGAAACTGACCCCTAGCGAACAATGCCCCTCCGCGAGAGTCCCATCAATCTCAACAGATCTTAGGGCACTCCGTTTTTGCCTTAGGCGCAAATCCTGATGCTGGGGTAACCCATAGACTGCTGAAGCTGTGTAACAGTCTGCGAGGCCAGAAAACCCAAGTGCATAATTTGGATCTCTCTGAACGGCTTGACTGAAGTACTCTATCGCTTTTGAAAGCCCGTCCTCAGTTCGCTGTCTCCAATAGTATCGGCCTTTGAAATACAGATTGTGTGCCTCGGTGTCAGAAGTAGCGATCCTCTCAACCTGTTTTTTCTCATCTCCCAACAGCTTGACTCTGAGAGACTCTGCTACCCTCTCAGCGATTTCACTTTGAATTCCGAAAACGTCTTCGAGCTGGCGGTCGTAGTTCTCTGACCAGAGGTGCTCGTCTCTCTGCACTTCTATGAGTTGGACAGCAACGCGAATTCGATTGCTAGACTTGCGGACACTACCCTCTATTATCGAACCTACATGGAGTTCTTTTCCAATATCTTCTATTTTCTTTATACTATTCTTGTATTGTGCCACAGATGTCCTTGAGATCACGTGCAAACCGCTGATCCGTGAAATTGTTGAAATCAGTTCTTCGGTCATTCCGTCTGCGAAATAATCGTCACTGGGGTTAGGGCTAATATTTGGAAAGGGCAAAACGGCAATTCTGTGAATATCTAGGACGCGATTTTCCTTCTTCTTCCTGATCGAGGCTTCTTTCCTTAGCTGATAATGTTGGGGAGGATCTTCGCGCTTTGCAGCTCTTTGGTCATCACTTTTTATCGAAACGAAGTGGTTAGCTAAATATCGTTCCTCTGATTGTGCTCTAACCCAAAATATCTTGTTCTCGGGATCGCCGGCACTGAAGAGATAATCATATTTGATCCTCTCTTCTCCGGGTGGCATCCTCTCAATACAGCGCACCGCAAGATCTCGAATCTGACGGGCACTTGATATTTGGGGATTTAACGCAACGTAGTATAAGACCAGTTTCTCGACTTCATCAACAGTACGGCCCATCTCTTCAGCAGCACGCAAGAATTGGGCTGATGCGACGAGCAATTTGTCCCCAATTCCTAAGCCGGGAATTATCGATTCGTTGCCATTCGGAATTCTGCTCAACAGATCCGTCCCTTTTGGCCGTCGCGCCATTCGCTCTTTCATTTCTGAAATTGATTTTCCGCCACTACCTGCAAGAACAAAACAAGTTCGGACCGTATTTCTATTCGGTGGTTCTAGCGAAGGAAGAAGCGCTTCATAGGGCCAAGAATCGGAGGGCTTTGAATCAATCTCGTCTATGAAACAGAGACGAGGCATGCCAGCTTTCTCAATCTTAACTAGTTCCGCCCGAAACTCATGTTCGTCTAATCGAGCTAAATTAAGCTCTTTGTAATAGACTCCGTTTCCAAGAGATTTCGCAACCTCTTGAACAAAGAAACTCTTTCCGCTGCCCGGGGGTGCCCAGATTAGATAGTTATCTCGTCCTCTCGAATGAGCGGTGAGACTTGTGGCTATTTTCTGTTTTGTATCCTTTAGAATATTTCGTTGTGATTCGTCATACCGCACGATTCCCCCAACAACCCGAAATCTTGACAATTCTATTCCTTGAAGTGACTCGATAATCTTTGCTGCTTCCAGTTCCTCTGGAGCAGTTGGAGAGCTCTCCGGGGCCAGTTGAATCAGTCACTTGCAGATCGGGCAGGAGAATCCTACTAATATTGCTTAGTGAGCCAATAATTACATCTTGAAGGGTAAGCCGCCTCGACTTGTACTTCTAATTGCGGGCCTAATTCCAGCCATCATAATCGTGATTTGGGGTGAACTGAGCGAGTTCAATGTTGATTTGTGGATTCTTCCGACCGTCAACGTACCAGCAAGTTTTTTGATATTAGAACAATTTCTAATTGGATCCTATTATCTAGCTTCGCCGATTCTAATACTGTCCTATTTTAGAATGAGCTCTATTTTTCGGACCGATAACTGGAGATTTTTAGTTTTGATTTTCACAACTATTCTTTCCTATGGATTGTTACGTTACTCTGAATTTGTATATGATACACGGGGGCCACTAATCTCTGATCCCTTTGGAAATTTCTTTCCGCTCGTGTTTTGGAGTCTCCCATTAATCTC
Organism: Nitrososphaerales archaeon; assembly: GCA_035605055.1. GTDB lineage: Archaea > Thermoproteota > Nitrososphaeria > Nitrososphaerales > CADDZS01 > DATLTL01. The sequence continues at coordinate 2 of DATNHH010000348.1, read as the reverse complement.
GA
>DATNHH010000347.1:0-4630 GCA_035605055.1 Nitrososphaerales archaeon | reverse complement strand
TTGAATTCGCGTATGGTCCCCGAGTTAGAATTCAGCTCTCCCAACCTCTCGCCATTTAGCTCGGTAAACCACAAGTTTCCAGCCCCATCAGTTGTGATCTCCTCGAGCAAAGAATTGTGGGTAGGTACATTAAACTCACTGAATGCTTTAGATAAAGGATCAAACATTCCGATTTGGTTTGACTGCGCTTCATCAAACCAAACTCTTCCGGAAGCATCGACTGTGATACCCCAAGGCTGTGAAGAATTTTTTGGAAGCGGGTACTGGACTATCCGGTAGGACTGCATTCCAATTGAATTCGAATCTGCGCTGACAATCACGTAAGTGGGACTTGAAGAATAATGAAACGTGATAATCGTCGAGACAAGTATTATCGCAAGTACAATGGTCGCGATAGTCTTGTCTCTCTGATTCCTCAAATCAGAATTATTTCCAAATCTAAGACCCGATTTTGCGTTTATGTATTTTCAGGTTGAATTCTTGCCAGGAATTCGTTAGGAATTCATTAACATCGTATATGAGATTCCGATATTTCTTTTAGGCTTTGAAAAGATTGGTAGCATCTTCTCGGAAAGCCATACTGACTCTGAAGAATTTTCCTTCTTGTCAGACCTTTGTTGATAAACTAGGACGATCTCGATGGAAATCCCTGCTCGATCAATGGTAATTATTGCACAAGCAGGTCAGGCGCTTGTCACGTTCAGCCCGCAGGTCTTCGGGTTTATGCTGCAGTACTCGTTGGGCAACACTACGAGATAGCCGAACATCCCGTTTGAAACATGGTAGTGGCAGAAATACTCGTATACGCCCGGGGTAGTCGCCTGGAAAGAACCAATACCCCAGATTTCGATCGTAGTCGAGTTTATCGCCGCAGCCGTAGTATTATCAAAATGGACCATGTTGTCTACAGGGAGAATGATGATGCCGGTCCCATTGCTTATCGGAACGGCAGGTGTGGGATTCTGGGCGATGACCATGTCCTGTCCTGCAGGCAACAGGCTGTTTCCGGACACACAGTAGGTTGCAGAAACATTGGCCTGCTCCTGAGCAAACGATCCTGAGTTAGAACAACTCCCCACGTTGAATTGGTTCGTCAGAAAGTTGTGCATTCCGGCAGAGGAGGCATTGATCTGGAAAAAATATGGAGTCGTCGTCATCGAGAAAGTATGGGCATCCGTGTCATTATGAATGAAGAGTATCTGAACTGTATCACCTTGACTTGCAACGATAACACTCGGGCAGTATCTATCCTCACCAGTATTATCAGTATTGCACCAATCCACCTTGTACGCAATTGCTCGAGGAGGTGTATTGACAGATGCGAGGTAACTGGAAACTTTAGTATTCAGACTATTGACCTGACTTGAGACGCTACTTAGTTGGTTCGACTGTGCACCCACAGTTGAATACATAACTCCGATGCTTGCGAAGGCTATGATGACCGCAATGACCGCCACAGCCAGTGCCGCGGAGCCAATGCTAGAAGACTTGTAAACTACCTGTGGGGAGCCTGCAGCATAAATTGGTCTCTTGAAAGCCAACCCAAAAAATGCTAGACCAGATCCGATCGGAAGCGCTAATATGACGAAAAGAAACGCTATGAAATTAGCCGTAGAATTCGTTCCGGTAATTATGAACCCGAGAAAGGTTCCACCGACGAAGACAATGTAGAACATTAATGCCGCAATTAACAACAGGACCAATCCGGTGATGGCTACTGCCGTTTTCATAGAAACGACGGGTCGCTCTCGTGAATTTAAATATTCCGAATTTCTCGTGCGATTCTGCTTAGAATCAAGGTCTTAGACAGTATCATGTGAGATGAGAAAAGCGAATTCCTTCAAAAGCCGTAAATGAAAACAGCCATTGTGAGAATGAAAACAAGAATAACGATCCAGAAGAAAGGATCCTTGTAGTATCCCTTTCTCAATCTGAACTTTATGCGTTAATTCACTCTCACATTTCACTGCCGTGCTGTATTAAGAAATTGAGATCAAGGCACTTTGTATCGTACTAACAACGGGCAATCCTGTTCCGACAGTAGATCCCCATCCTACTAATGCTCCTATTACGGAAGATACAAAATAAATCCCCGCAGCCTGCAGGGCGAATCCATCTCCTTTTTCATTTCTGGCAAGAAACCAGACGTACAGAATACCGATGGAGCTCAGTACAACCGAATAGACCATGGACAGGGTCAATATCAGCAAAATAAACCCGGTACCTAGGCCGGCGAATGTCGCGACAAGGAGCCATGAAGCCTCTGTGCGCGTGATTACGCCTTCGGATTTGATTTCGGACAATTTGGTAGCTGACTCTTTATTCGAAAAGTCGAGACTATCTTTGAGCCGAAAAGGCAACTACCAGAATCACCAAGGCGACTATGGTACCCGCGCCGATCACAATGCTCGGCAAAGCAAAATCTCCAAACGGATTGTAAATTACGAGTAGCGTCAGTGACATAACAACTACCCCCAACACGATTGCCATGTATCCCAGGAGATTCGAGTTCAACGAAACTTTCAGTCCGAATGCGATGCTCCGACCGATTTATGCTTTATCAGCGAGATTACTTGCCGTTAACGACATTTATCTGGACTATTACGCCCCATACCTGAGAGGAATTCGCAGAGTTGAAAGCTGAAATGACAGCGTTATATTGGCCTAATGGAGCGCTTGGGGAAACGCGCAACGTCATGCTGGTGTTTTCTGTTTTTCCCGCATCTATCCTAAGGTTGGATGGGTTGAATGTTGCGGAAATTGAACCTGGGTCAGAAGATCTGCTTGACTCGTTTGTCGATAGAAGATAGTATTGGAATTCCATCGTAATATTCAGATCGACTGTCGGATATACTTGAATCACAATCGAGTCAGATTGTCCATTCGTGATATTCAGCGGAACGTTCTGCCCACCGATAGAAGTTTCTCTGAACAAGCTGGGGACTAGGATATCTACGACAGGCTGTTGAATGAACGAATTAGTTCCTACTTGACCCTGTGTCTGATTGTTGGAAATATCATAGACAGCTACCAAGGAAATTACGATGACCAGAATAACGACAACGGTTACTCCCAATTTTTCTGGCTTGTTCAAAGCTTGAAACCCCGGAGTGGACGTTGCTCTCAAAATCGAGCAATACGTACTGGAACTGATTGGAATTGGTGACTAAAGGTCAGAGCAAATTTCTGCGATCAAACTTGCCAATAAGAAGAGCGCCAGGAGGGATTCTTCGATACAAATCACTCAGCAGCAGATAGAGAATCAAGAGCATTGATGAGATTATTGTAAAGTTGTTTTGCAAGATAGATCCGTACTGATTGCTATAGCCAACGTAACCGGGTGTCCCCTGAAAATTAAGCCTCCACCAGAAAGACACGCTTCCATAATAGATCAGATAAGTCTCGCTGGCTTGACCCTGATTGATCTCGAAGGAGATGTAGTAGTTGTTAGGGGTGCTTACGTTAAACTGCTGTTGAAACGCGTTCTGGCCAAATTGAGAGCTCGTCATGAGGCTTCTAGCATACTCTACCGTCCAGGAGTTTGATCCTGGGTCATAGGCACCCTTCGCCTGAACTTCAAATGGATTCCACAAATTCCCTGTCGAAGTAATGCTCGAGAGGTTTGCAGTTTCCAACGCTGGATTGTTCAAGTAAAGGAACTGCGAAGAATTAGGCATTCCTCCTAGCTGGTAAAAGCCTGACGAATTTGCATATCCATCAACGGCGTACGATGCTCGCGGGGGTAAACCAAAAGATGCAGTGCTCAGCGAAGTTCCATTCGGATATGTCAGTCCCGGATAACCAATGTCTTGCGACGAGTTATCCGTCGGGTTGCTAGACCACATCCAGAATTCCGCCTGTCCACCGGAACCGGTATCGAGTGCTCCGGCCGTCCCCATTACCATCTTCGGTTTGTAAGAAACAGCATACCAAGCATCCGTGTTCGCGCCCGGACTTATTCCCATCAAGATATTCGCCTGTTCAGGATAGACATAGTTTGGCCCAATCGCGAGAGGAAGGGTTCCCATATCCTGCGGGTAGATGTTGCCAAAACAGGAAGAGAACTGGCTTGTACAGGAAAAGTTCTGGTAGGCGGGCATTACTTTTCCAGCGAGATATGCGGTATCGTTAACGAAAATTGGCGATTGGGGTGCAAAGCTCGGCCCAGTGCCATAGTTTGAAAACTTTAATTTCACCAATAGCTCCGGGCTGGAAGTTGAATTAGTCAAGGCAATCTGGACTGAAACCGTCGGCGTCGCGCCAGACGGTGGATAATTGGATGAGGGAATCAAGGGTACTGTCGTGGTCGGGAGGCCTGACCAGAACTGTTCTTCCCCTGGATTTGCAAAGTTAGGCACTCCGTTAACTTTTGAAACATAGAATGTATTGATCTGGTTTGATGCAGAATTTATCAAAAACGAAGCCGTGAAGAAAATCAGTGCCAGAGAAATAACCAACGCCACACCGACGAAGAAGTACTTTGTTGTAAGGAGCATTGATTCGATTGCGAAACCGAATAATTGTTATGTAAGTCTTAATTCTTTTCACGAAAAAACTCATTTAGATTTGGATTTTTCTACTCAAAAGGACGAAAGCAGCTATCCCGATTGCTACGACTACTCCAAAGCTG
>DATNHH010000346.1:0-5299 GCA_035605055.1 Nitrososphaerales archaeon | reverse complement strand
AGCACTGAGGCAGGACGACCCCGTCATGTTCTTCGAACACAAGTTCCTGCACAATAGCGTGGAAGGATCGGTTCCAACTGAAAGCTACACCATACCCTTCGGAAAGGCCGACATCAAGCGAGAAGGCAAGGATGTCACGATAGTCGGATTGGCCCGTACCGTTCATCAAAGTCTCGAAGCAGCTTCTATTCTTGATAAAGAAGGGATCAGTGCGGAGGTTCTAGATCCGAGGACAATTGTACCGCTGGACGAGGAAGCGATTTTGAACTCCGTAAAGAGGACTGGAAGGCTAGTAGTCGTTGACGAAGATTATCCGCGCTGCAGCTTTGCTACCGATGTGTCTGCCCTAGTAGCTGATCGGGGTTTTCATTATCTTGATTCTCCGATCAAGATGGTCACTGCCCTAAACTCTCCAGCGCCGTTCAGTCCGGTATTGGAAGAAGTCTTCCTTCCGAGCACTGAAAGGATAGTCAAGGCGGTTCATACTACCTTCGGAAAGTAATAATGCGGCGCCTAACCTGATCTACTTTCTATGCCTTTTTTCAGGTCTCTGAGAAAATTAGCTGCAATGTGTCCGTCCATCGCCCGATGATCAAACGTTAGGCTGAGCATCATCATCGGTCTAACTTCTATTTTTCCAGAATCGACAACGGGTTTGAGTGCAACCTCACCGACGCCCAGGATCGAGGTTTGAGGCGGATTGATGATCGGCGTAAATGCCGTGACCCCATACATACCCAGATTTGTAATTGTGAACGTGCCTCCCGAAACATCTTCCAGTGCCAATTTTTGCTGACGAGCTTTCTCGCTCAATCCCTTCAAGTTAATCGAGATCTCGTTGAGATCTTTCTTGTTTGCATTTCTGATTACAGGAACAACCAGACCTGATTCCGCCGCGACTCCCACGCCGATATTGATCTCTTCGATAATCTTGATCTGCTCTTCTTCGATCGTCGAATTCAGCATGGGGTGATTTTCCAGAGTTTTCGAAACGGTCTGCACTAGCAAATCCGTGTAGGTCAGACGGTTGTCCGATGATTCCATTTCTGCTAGAATTTTCTGGAAATGAGATGCGTCAGCCTCTGCCATCAGCGTTACTTGTGCCGTTCCCTGCAAACTCGCTGTCATGTTCTCCGCGATGGCTCTTCGGATCGCACTGAACGGGATTACTTGTTTGACTTTCAGCCCATCGCTCGTTCGATAGAGGCTGGTTTCAATGTACGCTAGTATGTCGCTCTCAAGTATCATTCCCTCTGGTCCGCTTCCAGCTACTTTGGAAAGATCGATTCCCTTTTCTTCCACAAGTCTCTTGGCTCGGGGAGACACGCGTTTCTTATCTGCAGAAGAGCTTTGAATCATTGGCTGAGCAGTTACTTGTCTACCCGTCCCAGCGGCCGTCTGTGCAGTTGGACTTTGCGTAACAATGTTTTCCGGGATTTTTTCTCCTTGTTGACCCACGTAGGCAAGTACACCTCCAACGAGGACGTTTGCTCCCTTCTGCCCTATGATTTTCAAAAGAATTCCATCTTGAGGAGATTGAATCTGACACGTTACTTTGTCAGTTTCTATCTCGGCAATGACTTCATCCTTTTTCACTCCCTCTCCTTCTCGCTTGTGCCACTTGACGACTGTGGCTTTCTTCATCGTCAGACCGAGTTTTGGGACCGTTACTGCTTCTACCAAATTCTCTTACTCTTTATGGAAGAAATCCAGCCCGTCGCAATCCGCCAAGCGTGATGAATACTGTGATTTTCATTGCAGAGAAAGCAATTCTCATCTTCTCTCCCAAACCATGAGCGTGCGGGTAAGTGTTTCCCAACTTTGCAAGATCCATCGTCATATCAATCAGCTTAGCCTCTTCCCCAATGTGTCGTTTACAGTATTGACAATCGACCGTATTCCCAGAAACAAGCAGGTCGTGTTTTGCAAGACCCAGAAATGCGAAAGTGACATCGCCACCGTCGCCAATGAAGTGAAGGGTTTCCTCCCATTTGTTCGAAATATCTTCAAGAAGCTTTTCTCTTTCACTTGAGGACAGTTGTCTTGACATTGAATCGAATCAACCGCTACACTCTCTTTCTTATAAGTAGGTATTGCACTGGTAATCACAGAACGTGGGAATTTTCGCTGCAACAGTAGATTTTTTGGATCTAATTCAATAGTAGAATCAACTAACTAAACTATTTCAATGAAAGTTAGTCCCGAGGATTTAGCCTCTGGAAAAATGTAAAGATACAGTCCTCAAAATTACAATGATGAAATGGATTCGAAGCACGGTCTAAACTCGACAGAGATCAAAAGCTGAATAACACCTGATCGGAGAGCCAGAAACATGAACCACGCAAGAAATGGCAGGTTGGATGGCAAGAAAACGATTGTCACCGGTGCCAGCAAAGGAATCGGTGCGGCCATTGCGAGATTGTTTGTTCTGGAAGGTGCCGATGCCGTGGTAAATTACAACAGCTCCGAGGCTCAAGCTACCGAATTGGTAAAATCACTAAACAGTCAGGGCACCGGAAGGGCTTTCTTTCCAAAGGGGATGTTTCGAAAATCGGCGACATTAAGACGATGGTTTACGACGCAAGAGAGAAAATGGGAAGAATTGATGTGCTGGTCAACAATGCAGGTATCCTCATCCCAAAAGATTTCCTCTCGTCTACTGAAGAAGAATTTGATAGAATCATTGATGTCAATCTAAAAGGGACTTTCTTCTGTTGCAAGGAGGTGGCTCCGATAATGAGCGAGCAGAAGAAAGGGTCCATAATCAACATCGCATCCATTTCTGGTCTTGCCCAGCCGTCGGCTCTGGCATATCCCAACTACGTAGCTTCCAAGGCAGGAGTGATTGGTTTGACTAGAGCTCTTGCCGTGAAATTGGCGCCTCACGTCAGAGTTAATGCAGTTTCTCCCGGTGCAATCGAAACGGATATGATCGCTTCTTTACCTGAAGAGAAGAAGAAAAACATGGCTGCTGAAGCATTCGTCAAGAGGCTCGGGAGACCGGATGAGATCGCAAGCGCTTGCGTATTCCTCGCGTCCGATGAATCTGATTTTGTCACTGGTGAGATTCTAACCGTGAGCGGTGGAAGGGGCATGCGATGAAAATTCTTGTCGCGGGGGATTCCTTTGTCTCGGTCGAGGATTTCAGAAAGGCTTTCTACGATATTTCGAAAACTAATGACGTAAGCTTCATCGTACTGAATGAAGACGAGAAATTTGAACCGACTTCCGATTCTCAAAAGAGAATTAGGGAATATCTGGGATCGCCGGATCAATTAATTAGAGAATTAGATTCGGCCGAGTGTCTCGTTGTTCACGGAGCCCCAGTCACTGACCAGGTGCTTGATGCGTCTCCCAATCTGAAGTTGGTCTGTTGTGCCAGGGGAGGTCCGGTCAATGTCGATCTTCTAGCAGCGACTGAAAGAAAGATTCCTGTCGTAACCGCCCCCGGCAAGAACGCAGACGCGGTTGCTGATCTCGCTATGGCTTTCATGATCATGTTGTCAAGGAACATTGTGCGCGCTCTAGATCATGTTAGGGCAACAAAAATCGTCGGTGCTGATAACTATGAAGGAAACCAGTTCTTCGGACATGAGCTAGGCGGCAAAGTTCTTGGCCTTGTAGGCTACGGCAGGGTGGGCTCAAAGGTATGCAAAAGGGCTCTGGGGTTTGGAATGGAGGTTCTTGTTTACGACCCTTATGTTGACAAAACAAAGATCGAAGCCCCGGGAGTCAAAGTGACTGACTTTAAGAATTTGATATCGACATCCGATTTTGTTTCTCTTCATGCCAGAGAATCAAAAGAGAACGAGAACCTCTTTGGAGAAACTGAGTTCAGGTCCATGAAGCCAAATTCTTTCTTCATTAACACTGCGAGACCTAGCATGGTTGATGAAACTGCTCTGTTGGAAGCACTCTGGCATAGAAGGATTGCTGGCGCTGCGATGGATGTTTTAAGGTACGATCCCGATCGCCCCGTCAATCCATTGCTTACTTTGGAAAACGTGATTGTAACTCCACACATTGCGGGAGCAACTTTCGAAACAACGACGAAGGGTGCACAAATCGTTGCAACCCAGCTTCAACGTTATCTGTCAGGTCTATCTCTGGAAACTGTGATTAATCCGCAGGTTCTGAAAACCTAACACGCTCTTAAAAAAAGAGATCCTTCCTTGAAGAGAGAATCAGATCATTTCGTAATGGCGGTGGATGCCGGAACCGGCAGCTGTCGAGCCGTGATCTTCGACAAGTCTGGCAATCAGATCTCTTTCTCACAACGGGAGTGGTCTCACAAACCGCTCAAAGGTTATCCGACTTCGCAAGTCTTCGACACTAGGACAAACTGGAAGCTGATTTGTCTTTGCATTCGCAACGCGATCGAAAAAGCCGGTGTCGAGTGCTCGAAAATCGAAGCCGTCAGTGCAACAAGCATGAGAGAAGGGATGGTCCTCTACGATGAGCGGGGACGTGAGCTTTGGGCCTGCCCTAACGTCGATTCCCGGGCGAAGGATGAAGCCACCGAACTCGTAAAAAGCGGGGATGCAGAGAAGATCTATTTCATTTCTGGAGATTGGGTCTCCATAACTTCAGCCCCTCGGTTTCTCTGGATTAAGAAACATGAGCCCGAAGTGTTCCAGAAGATCGCACACATGGGGATGCTTGCGGATTGGATCCTTTACAGATTATCCGGTGAATTTGTTACTGAGCCGTCCATTGGTTCAAGCTCCGGAATGTTTGACCTAAAGACAAGATCGTGGTCCCGGGAAATACTTGAAATCGTCGGACTTGAAAGTACCGTACTCCCCCGAGTTATTTCCTCGGGAACCGTAGTCGGAGGCGTTACGAAAAAAGCGTCAGGGGAAACTTCTCTCGTCGAAGGCACTCCGGTAGTTGTTGGAGGTGCTGATACGCAACTGGGTCTTACAGGAATCGGCGTTTCAAAACCGGGCCAGGTCACTATCCTGGGCGGAAGTTTCTGGCAGCATACCATTTTGCTAGACAAACCACTCATCGATCCTAAGATCAGACTAAGGACTCTGTGTAGTACCATCGAAGGCCAGTGGATGCTCGAAGGCATTGGATTTTACTGCGGCCTGACCATGCGCTGGTTCAGGGACGCCTTTTGCCAAGAGGAAAAAGCGGAAGCGAAAAGGTTTGGTGTGGATGCGTACCAGCTAATGGAAAAGGAAGCGAGTCCAGTCCCGCCAGGTAGCAACGGTGTGCTCGGGCTATTCTCGAATCTGATGAACTCGAAATACTGGATTCACGCCTCTCCCTCGTTTCTGCAATTTGATATTAC
>DATNHH010000345.1:0-4242 GCA_035605055.1 Nitrososphaerales archaeon | reverse complement strand
AAGGTTCCTATTCACAATAATAAGATGGAGAGGATGAATGGTGAAATTCGTGACCGAGAGCGCACTATGCGAGGCTTGAAGAATGTCAATACTCCTATCTTGCAGGGTTATCAGATCTTCCACAACTACATCAGACCACATGAAGCTTTGAACGGCAATACTCCTTCTGAAGCTTGCGGAGTAAAAGTAGAAGGACTAAACAAGTGGATGACGTTGATTCAAAATGCCTCAAAAATCAACGAAGAGAAGGAATAGGCGAAGAGTAAAATCCAGAACCAAATGGAAGAGGTTCTGGAAATCCATCAAAAAGGAGTGGGATCCAATTCTATTACTTATTGAGGCGATACTCGTTTTAATTCGCCATTCTTGAAATTCCAAATTGACCTTAGAATATGACGTTTTGGAAACTTTTCAAGAGCAAAGACCCAACTGAGAAATACGTTGAGGAGATGGTAGATCTCATCAGAAGAATAGACGACTTGGAAGCTCAAATTCATGAAGGCGAACCAGCTCCAGATGATAGTGAATTATTGGATCGTAACTTAAACGGGATGCTAAGAGACGTCCAATCAAGAGTTTCGGTTTTAACTCTTCGCTCAAGCAAGAGACTTGAAAGATATTCATTGATTCTTATTGCCTTTACGGCAATACTTGCATTACTTACATTGATACTTATATTGAAATCATGAATTGTTCTTTATCCGACGATCTGAAACAGGCTCAAAAATCAGTCAAAGACGGAACAGAACCGAATAACACAATTCTTAAAAGTTACAGTAATATTACTGTAATATTACAGTAATTGTCGTTATTCGTGAAAGAGGATGTTGACTTGTTGGCAAGACGCGCTCGTCGTCGGCAGTTGTCCAAGAAAATGGCAGGTGGGATAGTTTTCATTGTGACGAGTCTTGTTGGCGGTTTCGTCTCTAGCGTCGGAACCGATGTGTATCACTCCATCAAGAACGTGTTCTCTAACCAGTCTGGATCGCCTTTGAGTTTTCCACAAGTAATCTTTCTGATCATCGGCCTTGCCGGACTCGGGCTCATGCTCTCCGGCTTCGTAGATGCTAGAAAGCCGAGAATGAGAAGAAAGTCGTAAGTGCACATGGCATCCTTAATGCTTTAATATTTAATTTCTTAACTGTTTTAGATCGTTAATATTTTTTGCAGTACAAATGGACGGCGTTGTCAAACACGACCATTGGCGCTTTGCTGGCTTCGCTCGATGGAACTATAGTTTTGATTTCTCTCCCCGCGATTTTCAACGGGATCAAGATCGATCCACTCGCTCCAGGATCCTTCCAGTATCTGTTGTGGATTCTCTTCGGTTACAGCGTAGTAACTTCAACCGTCCTGGTAACCTTCGGCCGCATCTCCGACATCTTCGGCAGAGTCCGGCTGTTCAACCTTGGTTTTGCAATCTTCACTGTGGGTTCATTTCTTTGCTTTGCCGTGCCAAGTCTAGGTACCAGTGGCGCAATCGAGCTAATTGTTTTCAGAATCGTCCAGGGTATTGGAGGAGCCTTCCTTTTTGCGAACGGCGCAGCGATTATCACCGATGCCTTTCCCGAGAATGAGCGCGGTCAAGCACTTGGAATCAATATGGTATCGATCCTCGCAGGTTCGCTGATCGGATTGATCGCCGGCGGGGTGCTCGCTACCTACAACTGGCGGTTAATCTTTCTCGTCAGCGTGCCCATCGGGATTTTCGGTACCGCTTGGTCGTACTCCAAGTTGAAGGAGGTTGGCGCGATAAAGCGAAACCAGAAACTGGACATCTGGGGCAATACGACCTTCGGCGTCGGTCTGACGCTCATTCTGATTGCGGTCACGTATGGACTCTCCCCTTACGGGAATGCACCAACGGGCTGGGGAGATCCCTGGGTAATAACGTGTCTTGTTGGAGGGACGGCACTGCTCGTTGGTTTCATCTTTATCGAGTCAAAAGTCCCCGACCCTATGTTTCGACTTGATCTTTTCAAGAACAGGCAGTTTGCTGCATCGAACTTTGCCGGACTTCTTTCGGCAATTTCCCGTGGCGGCGTCCAGCTGATGTTAATCATACTCCTCCAGGGCATATGGCTACCCCTGCACGGTTACAGCTACGCCTCCACTCCGTTCTGGTCCGGGATCTTTCTCGTCCCAATGCTCATAGGGTTCGTCATCATGGGACCAATTGGTGGAAGGTTCTCCGACAAACACGGCGCCAAACTTTTTGCGACAACAGGAATGGCCATCTCGACTGTTAGTCTGATCGCTCTTTCACTTCTCCCATTCAACTTTGAATTTACTGAGTTTGCTGTAATCTTGCTCGTTTTCGGTATTGGTGCGGGAATGTTTGTTGCTCCAAATACGGCAGCAATCATGAACTCGCTACCGCCTCAGCATCGTGGTGTCGGCTCTGGAATGAGAGCAACTCTGCAAAACGTCGGTCAGACGATGAGTCTAGCAGTATTCTTCACGATAGTTTTAGGGGCTCTCTCTTCGAGTTTACCGGGCGCGATCTCAAGCGCGTTGCAAAATGCCGGAGCTTCCCAACTAATACCCGCGTTCAACAACATCTCTCCAACATCTGCGCTTTTTGCTGCGTTCCTCGGATACAATCCGGTCCAGAGCTTACTAGCGGCTCTGCCGGCATCTACGGTCGCAGCTATCCCAGCCGCAACGAAAACGTTGTTGCTGAGCAATACTTTCTTTCCAAATGCAATCGCCCCAGCCTTCATTTCTGCGCTTAGGATAGCTTTCTACATAGGAGCAGCGCTCTCTGCAATTGCCGCGTTTACTTCCGCGTTAAGAGGAGATCCCAAGTCTCCGTCGCGGGTCGAGCCCAAGTTCGAGACAGCTCGCCTGAGTGCTAAACAGGCGGTTTTTCCTGCGGGAGACACAACTCATCTTGAAGGAGCAGCAAAGTGAGCATGTCATCAGGGATTAATCGCGAACTAGTCGGAGTATCCAACGATCGACTCGAAGTTTGGCGTAGAATCTCCGATGCCTGGCGGCAGGTACATCGTGAGAGTGAGAAAAACATCTCTCGGCTGGGGATTTGCACAACAGAGTTTCGAATTTTACGCTTCCTTCACGAGGCAGGAGCGACATCGATGGCAAAGCTTTCGAGCGATGCGGGACTGAGCCACCCAGCAATCACGAATTTGATCGACAAGCTTGAAAGTCACGCCTTCGTTAAAAGAGACAGAGACAGCAAAGACCGGCGCGTCATCAACATCGCAATTACTTCAAAGGGAGAGTCCCTATTCCGACGCGGGTTGAAAATGCACTCCCGGTTTGTCAAGGGTTCGCTTGCAAAATTGAGTGAATCTGAGCTCGCGCAACTTTCTTCGACGATGAACAAGCTAGCTAGCACCGGTTCAATTTCCAAAACGATTAACCCGCAAACCGGTTGACAGACTAGTTAGAGCAAATTTACTTTTTCTATTAGACATTTTTCTGCATGTCGGCACTGTTAGATCTTCTTAAATGAAAAATTAGTTAAGTAAAAATTATGATGAATCCTCTGAAAATCAGTGTTGATATCGGGGAAAATTATAACGATCCGCTTCGGTTCGTTGAATGTGCGGTCGTCGCTGAAAAGTATGGTTTTGATACCATCTGGTTCGGCGATCACTTCCTGCCTTGGTTTCATGGTGGAAGTAGATCCTCGTTCGTCTGGTCTGTTATGCCGGTTGCTCTAGACAGGACAAGAAAAATCAACATCGGCCCCGATGTTACTTGCCCGATCGGCGGAAGGTTTCATCCCGCTATAGTCGCTCAAGCCTCGGCTACTCTTGATAACATGTATCCGGGAAGATTCCTTTTGGGAGTCGGTTCCGGAGAAGCAATCAATGAAGCGCAATTCTTGCCGAAAGGATGGCCGAGCTGGAACGAACGGATAGAGAGATTGAATGAAGCCGTGAAGTTAATGCGCCAATTGTGGGAAAAGGAAGATTACTTTACTTTTGAAGGAAAATATTTCCCGATGAAAGATATTTTCCTATACACGCGTCCTAAGACTCGCATTCCGATTTATTTTTCCGCTCTAGGGATCAAAGCGGCGTCATTTGCAGGGATGTACGGCGATCATCTTGTAACTATGGGTTCTCCCGAGAGATGCGCCGACGTAATTTTTCCCGCTTTTGAATCTGGAGCGAGAGATGCTGGAAAGGACCCATCGCAGGCGGAGAAGATGGTATTGCTTGATGTCTACTTTGGGACCAAGGAGGAGGGGATGAAGAAACTGAGGGAAAC
>DATNHH010000344.1:0-15576 GCA_035605055.1 Nitrososphaerales archaeon | reverse complement strand
AGGATGTACTTCAGCATGGGTTTGGCGGAATCTTTTGTCATGTGAAACCATCTGAATTCGTGCTCGAATTCGTGGACATTGAATTACATGTTGTAAAACCGTGTATTTTGCATCTTAACAACGTCTGAATTTCATGTTCTGATCATCCGAGCCGCATCTAATTTGCATGTTCGTGACGTATTTCATGGATCCGCATGGTTTTGCGTCGCATCCGCGAACCATTCAATCTGCGTCTTTATTTCATCTTTTCATGCATCTTTGATGCCTGCATCCCATGTCAACCAAGACGCGTCAGATGCCTCGGAAGTTGCCCAAAACGACTGTCCAGTGGTCGATACCCTCTGATTCAGACTTTCGGATTGACAGGAACATAATGAGGAATAACAGTGCCTGTAACTCTATCAGCTGAGCCTTTGTCTTGAGAGTTCTTCGCTGAAACATATCTCGAAATCAAAACAATCGTCACTGCTAACAGGATTATTGCCACCTTGGCGAAGCTCGACCCATCGTCACACGACACCTCTTGCATGGTATTCACTTTGCTGAGCCAACCATCCGACATACGATCAGAGACTTGTGGTTCTACCGGTTTCTCCCGAGTCTAACGAATTTTCCTTGCCTCTTGCGACGGATTGCTTTGGAGCCGATATCAAAACTTTTGGCGCCAAAAGTCTTCCAATTCTGGTATTTCGTTGGTTATAAGAGGAGGCGGGTTTAGTAGATGGGAACTATTGTAGACTTGATTAGCTCGACCAGCAACACGCTGGTTAGATTAAGCCCGGACTTTTAGAGATGGATAACGTATTCTCTTGGAAAATATTTTCCGTTGTCTTTCATAATCAATTATCTTTCAAGATTTCGAACTGCTGAACCTCTCGAAAATTTTCTTCGCCGAGGAGTCTGGATATCCGTGCTGCAAAAAGCCCTGCTCGATAATGCGTCTGTAGTCTTTATGCGGCTCGTGCTCTTTTTCCGTAGTTTTCCAGATGAAGACCTTCGCGTGTGAAATTTCGTTCCCATCTTCGAGCTCGACTCTGATATCCATCGGCGCGACTCCCTCGGATTTCTGCAACTTCAATAATTGATCTTGTGTGATGTGGTAGACTACCCCAGAAACAGTGTCCTCGAAATTGCTCGTCTCCTGCAAGTTGGCAGAATAGCTCCCTCGTTGTTTGGAGAAGACATTGAAAACGATTTTGTAGTTCCTAACGAGGGCTCTCTTCGCGAGCTGCCACTCACCTATCCGGGATTTCATTTGGTCAACGTTCAAGTTCGACCCATACGCGAAATACCAGACTTTGCCTTGACTGGACAACAGATCAGCCTGAAACGGAATTTCACTATTAAGGAAATCTCACGTGATTCTAGCAAGATCAATGATTTAATTCATTGAACCCAGGGCGACCTTGCCAGAGTCCGGCGACATTGAAACTTCGATTGCCTTGGACGCGTCTTCGACGTCGAACCTGTGCGTTATCATCTTTTCAAATGGTATGATATTGCGGTAGCTGTCCATCATCTTCAGCACCCGACCATATGCCTGGTGCGGCATTCCCGAAACTCCAATGATCCGTGCGTTCTTGGCCAGTACTTGACGTGATGGAGAGATACGCGTGTCTGCATCTTCGACAAATGCTCCTTCCACTAGGTACGTCCCACCAATGCGGAGCATATCAAGACCCTCTGAAATAACTCCAGGATCTCCCGTACACTCGACTACCGTGTCTGCTCCAATCCCGCTGGTCAAGGTATTGACTTCCGAGATCCTGTCCGATTGCTTCGGGAATTCGTTCAGACTAATTGATTCGGCTGAGCAAAGCTGTTCTGCCAACCCCAGCCTATATTCAGACTTGTCGATCGCGATTATTTTTCCAGCGCCGAGCATTCTCGCCATAAGAGCATTGCATAGTCCTAGCGGGCCGACTCCTTGAATTACTACGGTGTCGCCGGGCGAGTAGCCTTCTTTTGCTATCGGGTTCTGGAATCCTCGTCCAAACGATCCGTACGCAACTGCCATCTGCTCTGCGAGAAGCGCTATTTCGTTTGGTAGGTTCTTAGGAACTCTGAAGAGGTCGCTGTGCTCAAGGATAAACATCTTCTCCGAATAACCGCCAAAAAGATGTGGTGGCTTTGTGCAGCTTATCACGTCGCCATAACTGGTGTGATTCAGGCACCAAGGGAAGCCGTAAATGTTCCTGCAGTTGTAACACTGACCGCACTTGATGTCAGCGGCGATGTAGACGCGTTCTCCGACTTCGAGTGGTGGCCCCTCCATAACCATCTTTTTCGCTGCTTCCGATCCGATTGCCTCGATCACACCGAGGTTTTCATGGCCCATTATTATCGGGAGCTTTACGATGTCGCCTGGGAGACCGAGCCTGATTTCGCCCATCGTGTAGACGTGCTTGTCCGTACCGCAGATTCCGGAACCAAGCATCCTTACGAGTCCGGTTTCCTTCGTGATTTCCGGAGTCTCGAAGGTTCGCGTCTCAATCTTTTTTGGAGCTGTGAGTACCGCTGCCTTCACTTGTTCATTCTTCAAATTCAGAATAAGGTCTAAGTACTTTCCTTAAATTGTATTCGAGAACGTTGGGAATTGACCGCTTTTCATTCTGCTTGTCTGACTTTGGCCATCAGATCTTGAAATCTTTTGTAGGAACGTAGAGGAGCATTCCAATTTGCAATTAGTTGGTAGCTCAGCAGTTCCGAGTTTTGGTTTGCTCTCTCCAACCAGTCGATCGCCTCTTCGTAGCGACCCATTCCTATGCAAAGACTTGCAAAGTCGAGGTTCGAGATAAACTGGGATTTTGATGCTTGAGTTAGTTCTTCGTAAATTTTTTCTGCCACATCAATCCGACCTGCAAGTGCATTAGCGTAACCTAGTATTGACTTTGATCGAGTGCTTGGTGAGAGGACCACGCACTTTTCTGCTTCGCGGATAGCTTCCTCAAACAAGTGTTTTTCAGAGTAAACAATCGCTAACCAGACGTGCGCCGGAGAAAAACTGGGCTCCAGGTCTGTACACTCTTCGAGTTCTTTTTGCGCCTCGTTGTATCTTTCGGCATAGTAGTAAGTGACTGCGAGAAAGGTCCTGATTTGCATCGAAAGTGGATCCAGCTCGCGGGCTTTTTTTGCTTCGGAGATTGCCTCCTCTTTCTTCTCTTTTCCTGTAAGATAGATCGCATACCAGTGATGTGCGGTCGCGTAATTTGGATTCAGCTCGATCGCTTTCTTGAACTCTCGCTCAGCTCTCGAAGTCTCCTTGGAGGCTGTTAGTGCCGAAGCAAGCGAGGTGTGAGCCTCCGCAAGAGAGTCGTCGTGCTCAAGAGCTTTTGTTGCGAGCTCCTTTGACTTGCTCGCTGCTTCTCGCATTGGAACATACCCGTGTTCTCCGAGAACGCTGTAGCAGTCGGCGATGCCGACGTAGGAGAGGGCATAGTCCGGATCTTTCTCGATTGCTTTCTCAAAGTACTCAATGGCGCGCTTGAGGCCCGATTCGTTTCTCTCGTTCCAGTAATGACGGCCCTTCAGGTAAAGGGCATGCGCTTCGGAGCTCTTCGTAGGAGTCTTCTCGATTCTTCGCTTTTCTTCGTCAACTAGTCGAATCTTGAGCGATTCGGCAATGTTCTTCGCTATGTCACTTTGGATTGCGAATACGTCAGACAGATCTCGATCATAGTTTTGAGACCAAAGGTGCTCGTCTGTCTCAACATCGATAAGCTGTGCTGTGACGCGAATCTTCTTTCCATACTTTCGCATGCTCCCTTCGAGCACTGAGCCAACGCCAAGCTCTCTGCCAATTTCGCCGAGACTTTTGCTCGCCTTCTTGAAGCGCATTATCGAGGTCCGAGAAATCACTCGTAATTCTTGAATCTGAGAGATTGTGGATATCATCTCTTCAGTCAGTCCGTCCGAGAAAAATTCATCTTCAGGATCTGAAGTGAGACTGACAAGCGGCAACACTGCCACGCGACGACGATCCAGCCCCAATTTGGAACCACTAACTGACGATGGAATTGCCGATGGTGATGAAACTCTATAAATCTCGATCGGCGTCTCGACGTTTTTCAGCTCGCGCTTCCCGATGCTGGTCATGGGAATCTCTAACTTGTTGTTGACCTGATCGTAAACCTGCTGAGTAATGCAGATACCTCCAGGCTCGGCCAGGGGTTCGATGCGGGAAGCAATGTTTACGGCATCTCCGTATACATCCAGATCGCTCTGGACTACATCCCCGACATGAATTCCAATCCTGACCGGAATTCTCCCATCAGCCCGCTGAGTTTCATCAAACCCTCTGAGCAAATGTTGGATTTCAAGCGCCGATCTGACAGCTTCCAGAGCGCTACCAAATTCTACCAAAAATGCATCGCCGATGGTTTTCACTTCTCTGCCACCGTATCTTGCGAAGACGGGGCGAAGAATTTTCCTGTGCTTTTCCAGAATCTCAAGCGCGAGAGATTCGTCTCTCTGAGACAGAGCTGTGAATCCGACCATGTCGGTAAACATGATGGCAGCGAGTCGCCTCACTGATCTTGTTTGGTTGGAGTTCACAGGCGATGACATGATAAAATTTCCTAAAGAGGCAAGTGTGCGGCTGAGAAGATTTAATCCTATCTCAGGGAGTGTGATTAGAATCTTGACGCGATTTCACTTTTGAAAAGTTTGAGGTTTTCGATTTCGTTCCCGTGTTCCTCAAATTCGAGAATGATTTGTTGCACTCCGAGAGAGATGTATCGTTCGATTCTGTTTGTGATCGTGAAAGAATCGCCTGTGAGACTTTCTTCCTTGTCGTCGTCGATCTTCAATTTGTTCTTCAAAGTTTTTCCCAAGTTGTCTTTCGACTTCAATGTCGTGGGTAAATCTACGTAGAGATGGAAGTCCTTCAGACTCCTCTTCTTCGACGAAGCAATCTTCCTAATTTCGTTCATTCCTTTTCTAACATCCTCAACGGAAGAAGCAAATGGCATCCACCCGTCTCCGAGCTCGACTGCGCGCTTGAACGATTGATCAGAAGACCCGCCAATCAAGATCGGAGGATGCGGTTTCTGAACCGACTTTGGGACGACCTTGGCATCTTTGAGAGTATAGAATTCTCCCTTGTAGCTTACAGACGGTTTCGTCCAGAGCATCTTCATGATCTTTAGCTGCTCCGAGGCAACACTGCCCCGTTTTGCAAACGGGATTCCCATGTTCTCAAATTCGGATCTATACCAGCCGACGCCATAACCTATTCGTAGTCTTCCTGAAGAAGCGTGGTCTATCGTGTTGAACATTGTCGCCAGCAAAAGTGGGTGTCTCAGCGGGAGTAGGACGGATGATCCAATCGTGACCTTTTTTGTAACTGCCGCTAGATATGCAAGTGTGGTGACAGATTCGTACATCCCGGGCGTTCCAGACTTTTGGAAAGCCTCGATCGGGAGGACGTGGTCTGAAGTCCAGATCGAGTCGAAAGCGAGATCTTCCGCTGTTTCAGCAATTTTTCTCAGTCGATCAAAGGAACTGTAACCCATCACGTTGGGGAACTGGAATCCAAACTGGATCTTCGGCAAGCCGCCTTCTCTTATCGAAGACCCCTCTAAAATTAATTTCCCGTAAATGAACGCAAAGTTCATTCCCCCATAACAATTAGTCTCGTGCAACATCCGGAGGCAATAGTAAAGTCTGATACCACCAGCGATCTTTGGGCTCCTCGCAGCCCTTTTCTGGGGTACGACCGACTTTATTTCTCGGCATCCAACGAGAAAGATTGGATACGGCTACTCTACGGCCTACATGCAGCTGTTCAGTCTCATCGGTTTCTCGACGTTCATCCTGATCACCGGGGTGCCGAGCCTTGAATTACTGTCAAAGGGAGCGAACTTTGTTCTCCTCGATCTCATAGTTGGCGCGCTGAACGTAATCGGGTTGATCTTGCTCTACAGGGCTTTTTCGATTGGAAACATGTCCCTGACCGCTCCGATCGCGGGCTCTTTTCCTATCTTCACGATTCTTCTTGGATTTGTCATACTGGGTCAGGGGATAGGATTCGAAAAGGGAATCGCTATCGCGATTGTGATCTTTGGTGTACTCTTATCTGGTGTCGCTCCCGGTCCGGATGCTTCATCAAATGTTGGGCAGGTTCAAAAGAAACGAAGTTCAAGCGGCGTTGTCTCGGCGCTCTTCGCGAGCATTTTGTTTGGGGCAGCGTATCTCGGACTGAATTACGGCGCGAGCTATTTTGGATCAGTCCTCAGTGTCTGGTTGGTTAGAATCGGCGCGGTCTTGTTTTGCTTCCCGTTCTTCCTACTGACCATGAAGAAGCTCGTGCTTCCGAAGGACGGAGCTTGGAAGTGGTTACTCGCGATGGCCGCTCTGGACTCGGGCGGGTTTACGGCGCTAACTCTCGGATACATTTACTCCGGGAACAGTCCCGCAATTGTAACTACCCTATCCAGTCTGCTCGGGGCAGTAACCACGATTCTCGCGACAACAATTTACAAGGACAAGTTGACGAAGATCCAAGTTGTCGGGATCGTGATCCTGTTTTTGGGCGTAATTATTGTATTGAATGTTTGAACTTATTTGCGCCTCTTTATCTCAGTCCGGATCATTATCAATGAAATTCAGTCCGCCCGTTATTGGTAGTGTCCCGGCGCCGTTTGGATTCGGGTTCGGGCTGCTCCCCATCAGGATGTACGGAGTTATCGTTTGCAACTGCGCAGATGTCAGAGGAAGAAGATACGGATTGGACGGAGCCTGATTGAAATTTAGAGCACTGAGCAAATTGTTTGCACTAGCGTCTCTCGCTGCGAGGGCGGGAAGGTTCCAGTTCCACTCGATGAATTTCAGCGTGGACTCGAAGGAGTAGACGGTGTTATCGAGATAGCCGGACATTGCGTACGGTGAGATGATGAGTGCCGGACACCTGAAGCTTAATCCGTTCTGATCTACCGTCGGAGGAACTATAGTGTCGAAATATCCTCCATAGTCATCCCAGAGTACGACAACCAGCGTATTTTTCCAGTACTGGCTCGTCATCACCGCGTTCGCGAGGTCTGCTATCCACCATTCGCCGAGAGTGATGTTTGCCGGTGGATGATCAGAAATCGGCGCGGATGGGATGACCCAGGAGACGTCTGGCAGCGTCCCGTTCTGGAGATCAGAGAAAAATTGGTTTCGCGCGACCATGCTGTCAAAGTGAACGGGGTTCGTCCACGTCCTGTTCTGAGCTCTCAGCGGGTTCCAGTAATCGTAAACGTTGCAACTGGAGCACCCGAGGATTCCGTTGGTGAGCGTGTAGCCCTTGGGGAGCGGGGAATCGTAATATTTCCACGTCAGCCCGTACTGGGTCAGCTCGTCGGCCATCGTCTGTATCGGCTGGGCTTCGTTGATGTATGCGCATGTTGCGAGAGTGAGCTGGTTTGTGGAACTGACGCACTGATTTTTCTCCTGCGCGGCAGTTTCGGAGAGAGAAACGTTCGGCGCCTGGGCTGAAATCATGTACCAGTGGTTTGGCTGAGAGTAACTCTTTGCGGAGGTGAACCACTGGTCGGACAGGACGTAGTGAGTTGCAAGAGACCAGATGTTTCCGATAGTGCTCGCGTTGTAGTAGCTCATCACTTCTGGATTGTCGCCTGCGGCCGAGAGAAATCCGTTCATCGAGCCGTTGTTGTACGATTTCCATGACGAGATCCAGTCGTGCGGCAGGTCGCTTGCGGAGACGGGGTTTGTAGTGTATTGCGGCTTCATACAGCCTGCAGAGGGATTTGTTGGATTCAACGGCATGCACAGGCTTGCATTGTATCCGATCTGGTTCGGCCACGTCCAGAAAAAGTTGTCAAAGGGGCGATTTTCCTGCATGATTACCACAACGTGCTTGATCGGGCTCGGAATAGTTCCTGACGTTGTCGTGACCGATGTTAGCGTACCGGTGTTTGTGTACCGTGTAGTCAGAGTTCCTGTGATGTTGGTGATTGTGAGCGTGGGAGTACTCGAACTCGTCAAACTTGTGGTAGACGTCGTTGTCGCAATGCTCGTCGTTAATGATATGGTGGAGCTAGTAATCTGAAAAACTTCGTAGCCAACGACTGCTATCCCGGCGAGGAGTGCAGCCACTACAAGTGCGAGAGATTTGCTCGCGGCCGTTTTTTGAAACTTCCGACGCATAGCAGGCAACCTCGCTAACCTGCTTCTGGTTGCTACGGCTATCTTAAGATTTCAGAACATTCTTCGAGATTTGCACCGTTCAATGTAATCTGAGCTCCGTAAGCTCCGTTCAGCTCGTTTCAAGCTCTTCTGAGCTAACAGGGCTTGAACGTAGCTCTTCGGCCAAAAAGTGCTCACGTGTGTGAAACGCAGAAAAAAAATTCTATATAAGAATCAATGGGAACTACTACGTGTGTATTGGTTCCCACAGAGTAAGTCGTGGTAGCGTGGTGCTCCCCTGTCCAGTTTTTCGATTTTGACTATTCGGTGTTCTCCCACGTCGGGAGCACGCGACCTTTCCGAGAGATCGCTGTAGCGGCAAAGTCCACGTTCAGGGCTTTCGCCCTTCACCTAGCGAATGAGCGTCCGACGCAGAAGAGGTCGTGGGGACTAGGGATCTGCCGTGGGAATGTCATTGCGCAATTAATGACCCCGATAAGGACTGCCCGTTTGCGAAATTGAAAATATAGTTGTAAGAGACATCGCTTGTGGTGTTTTGCGAGAGGTAGAATACCGTTGAAGGAGTGTCGAACGCAGTATCAATTCCGGCATAC
The DNA here is from genome assembly GCA_035605055.1 of Nitrososphaerales archaeon. Taxonomy (GTDB): domain Archaea; phylum Thermoproteota; class Nitrososphaeria; order Nitrososphaerales; family CADDZS01; genus DATLTL01. The sequence goes on along the minus strand of DATNHH010000344.1, from coordinate 6,835 downwards.
AGAGACGTGCTAAACTCTTCACGTAGAGAACTAAGTCATGCAGCTAATTACGTCCATAACGGTTCTTATCACAAGTTCTTTTTCCACTTTCTCATTTTCACGGAAGACATAGTCACATCTTCTTAACGCAGAAATCCGTCGGAACTAATCGCCTCAACTAATCTGCATTAAAGACAGAAATGCTCGACTCGCCGTTCGCTTTAGAAACCTTGATCACCTGATCGGCAAAGCTTTCGAGCTCTCTCTCGTGCGACACCAGTATTATTTGCGGGCTCTGGATTTCATCGAGGATCTCCCTCACTTTGGAAAGTTGTTCTTTCGAAAAACCATCCGTGGGCTCGTCCAAAATCAATAGATTAGACTCAAGACCGCTCGATTCTCTCCTCACTACTGAATTTAGTGCCAGCCTGTACGCCAGAGCGACACTCGTCTTTTCTCCACCGCTAAGGTACGAGACCTCCTGGTCCAGTCCGTCTTGCTGAATGACCGGTGTAAACTCCTCGTCCACCTTAGCCTGTTTCCCCGGGTCGTCCACGAGCATCCCAAACCATTTCTGAAACTGCGAGTTGAACTCCTGGTTGTGGTTCAGCATCACCTGTTTTTCCACCAATTCCAGAGTAGGCAAAAAGTAGTCCTGAACCCAGATCAGGTATTCATTCAACTTATCTGAGCTAGCTTTCTTTTCCAACTTTTTCTCGATTGAATCTTCGTAGTCCTTTGTCTGTCTCTCCCAGTCGACGATGTTTGCCTCTGCGGATGAAATGCTCTTCTCAATCCGTTTCAGATCATCTTCAGATTTTGTGATCCGGATCTCGATGTTTTGAAGATCGGTATTAACATCCTGAAGCCTCTGAACGCTAGCCTTGACCGAAACTATCTCTAAATTTGCTTTTCTTAGAGCGCCATCTGCTTCTTCAAATTTTGACTGCCATGTCCTGACGTTTTCTTCGTACTCCGAGAGGCTCTTCTTCGCATCCTCCATCCTCGTTTGAGCCATGTCAAACTGAACTTTCTTATCAAGAACTGTCTTTGAAATCTGGAGTTTTTCGCCACAACCCTCCACATTTTCGTGAGTTGCTCTCAGTTCATTTTCCTTATGTGTGACCAGATCAGAAAAACCGTGAGGGTCGATAACTTGGTCGCAAGTGGGGCAAATTCCTTTTTCAAGGATGGTTCTGTAATCCGAGAATTTTACTTGGATCTGGGTTTCCAAGTTTCTGAGCTTTTTCAATTCCTCTTCGAGACTTTGGATCTCCTCTTTCAATTCCTTTTGAGCAAGCTCTGAAGGATTCGTCAGGGTACTCATCTCGGCTATCTTGGGTTGCACGAGTTTGATCCTCGCCCTGTTAGAGGCGATTTGCGCCTGAGCCTCTTTGATTTCTTTTTCTTTTTCAGTGACTAGTGTGAGCAGAGCATCAACCTTTCCAGTTTCAGCTTTCAGAGCGAGTTGCTTAGAGCGCAGGTCATCTCGTTTTGCCTTTTGAGTCCCGATCAGCTCATTCACCTGTTTTCGTTCAAGATCGAGATCCACAAGCTCATTCTTCTTCAGAGTCGTAGAAGCCTTCAGCTGCTCGATCTTTGCCTTGATAGCTTGAACCTCGGAAGCCATCGCGGCGAGCTCCTTGCCCCTTGACTTGATTTCGTTTGAGAGATTTTTCGCATTCTCAGCGGAGGTCTTGTACTCCTCCATTCGAAATGCTTTGCGTAGTGTTTGCAGTCTGATATCAGGGCGAAGCGTGAGAATTGCCTTCATCTCTTCCTGCGGTGTGTAAATCGCATACCTGTAAATGAAACTCTGCGCCTTTGGATCGATGGGTTCGTTGAAGCCCAGGATCTCAAGGATTTTCTCTTTCAGCTCGGTCACGGAATACGCCTTGGTTCCATCATCAGGACTCTTCAGTACGCAATCATCCTGGTTTATCGAATTTCCCTTCTTCACAAGGTGGCGGCTAACCACATACTCCTTCCCACCCGATTCAAAAACGACGCCAACAGAGCCGTCCTTCTCTCCTGCTCTTAGAAGTGATCCGGCTTTTTCAGAGCCAAGTCCGAATAGGCCGAACTCGATTGCCATCAGGATTGTTGATTTACCGGAACCGATGTCGCCCTCAAACAGAGTCTTCCCGAGCGAAAAATCAATGAATTGTTTCTTGTAGCTCCGAATGTTTTCGAGTTTCAGTTTCTTAATAATCATCCGGTTGTCTCCTCGAACTCTTTCTGGAGCTTCAGCGTCTCGATGCCGGAAGTAATGACTCGTCCCTGATAATCTCCCTTCGACTCTCCACCCTTTTGCTGCTGCCTAGTGACTCTCAGCAACTCGATTGCAGACTGCACTCCCTCCTCCCCCTTCAGGTTTTGCTGGGAGACCTTGACGGTCCCGATGTTTTCCCTGAAGAGGTTTGACTCGATCTGAGGTTTGTCCTCTCCCGAGATCTTGTTTGCCTCGTATTCTTTTGAGGAGAGGCTGAAGCGGTTGAATTGTACGTAGGTTGCGCCTCTGATGGAAAGCTTGCGCCCTAACTCGGAAAAGTCGATGTCGGTCGTCTTCCCGCCAGAAAGCTCTCCTTTTACCCTGACAATTACGACCTTTCCATTGACATCAAGCTCATCTAGTTTCGCAGCTAGATCTTTTCGTGCCTGGTGCGAATTTTTCCCCGTAACGTCGTATACAAGATAAGCCCCGTTGAATCCACCAACCTCGACAAACTGAACTTTCTTTACCTTCTCGTCAAACTCGACCACGAAAAAACCGCGCTTCGTTCCTTTGGCCGTGTCCTCGATGTCCTTGCCATATCCGGTAAACAGAGGACCAGGAAACACGATCTTTGGATAACTAGGGAACGTGAATTCGTCGGTAATGTGGATGTGCCCGCCAGCATAATAGTCAAATCCCTTTGGAAAATTAGTGATCGGGACGGTCTCCATTTCAGAAAGAAAGGAGGGCTTGAACTCCGAGATCCCGCTATGGAAGGCAAAAATCTTGAACCCCTTCTCCGCTTCAAGCCGCAGTTTGTCGAGCTTCTCGTACATTTTGCTCTCAAGCCCTATCCTACGGGCCGAGATTCCTGCTAGCTTTGCTCCGGTCTTAGGGTCAACGAAAAACTGCAGTACTACCATCCCTTCTTCGTCGACGCGGGCCTTCATCACATTCGTCAGGATGCCCGCAGTATCCAGAATGTCAATTACCGAAGTACCGTTGGGGGTATAGTCGTGGCTCCCGTAGATTGCATAGACCGGAATGTTTGCTTTCTGCAAGAGACGCAAGGAACGTATCGTTTCGTTGACGATGGTAAGATCGGGTATGCTGACATGGAAGATGTCTCCGCAGATCAGGACGAAATCGACGTTGAGTTCGATGCACTTTTCAACCGCGTCCTCGAGTGCCTGCCGTTCCATCTGGCGCAAGATCGGATCGCGGAAAGCGCCTAGATGGATATCAGACATGTGCGCGAATTTCATTGTGTTCCACTTTACAGCGAAAACTTTTCTTTGCTTAGGTCGAAGGGATCATTCCGGGAATTTTTCTTTGCCTCAGCGACTACCGTCTCAAACAATGGCGTGTAAATTGGTACGGCAAATTTCGTAAAGATGCTACTTACTATCGCTTCTCCCTTGTCGAGACTTGCGATCGTCCTGTCTTCGTCTGAAAGATCCTGCGCGGAGCTCTCCATCACGGCGTGGCGCTCCGCAACCATCTCGTTTCCCAGAATAATTTTCGTGTTCATGTTCGTCAACACCATCTGAGGGATTACACTCGTAAGCTGGGTGATTGCGACAAGCCCAACCTTGAACTTTCTTCCCTCTCGGGCGATCGTGCTGTAGATGTTTGAACTCTGCTCCATTGCTTCGGCAGATAGGACTCTCGGAGCCTCTTCTATGACGATGCTCACCGGAGCTATCTGGTTCAGCTTGCCTTCAGCTTTCGCCTTCCTGTGTCCGTAGAATATTTCGTTGGAGATAATGCTCCCGATGATGAGCTCTGCATCGTCGCTCAACCTCGAAGTATCAATCACCACTATCTTGCCAGCTTCCAATGATTTGGTGATCTCGCCAATTGTTGCCCGGCCGGCGTCAGTTGAGAATATTTCCATATCGCAAAGTATCTGACCATTGTTTGCGCTGACTCCCAGAGTCTTGCGGAATTTCCTCTGCAAAACCTGCAGCGTCCTCGGAGTCGTGCCTTCAACCGCTGCGCCCAGAATGAGCTGCTCCAGCCAGTGGTTCTTGTATGTCTTGTAATATCCCGCGATCGCATCTTCTTGCGCGTCTGAGAAAGAAATTATTCCGTCAAAGTGTCCGGGTTCGAGGGTCTCCAAGTTTACAACGAGCGTGTTTTTCCCCGTGACGGCATCCGAGGAGTAATACACCAGGTTCTTGTTTGCCTTTGGATGATCCTTCAATCCGATTCCATCCCGTCCGTAGTATTCGTCGTGCGGATCCAGAACAAGAATCCCCACCTTCCCAACATCCATCAAGCTCCAGAGGATAACCTTCAGCAGGTTGCTTTTGCCCCTGCCCGTTGTCGCCGGAATGAGAATGTGGTGGGTGAATGCGTCGTCTCCGTTCAAGTAAACTTTGACTTCGAGAATCTTTGAGCCGCTTCTAACCTGCCCTAAGTAAACAGGATTCTTGGGTGGAACTGAGAGGAACGCGAGATCCTTTTCTGTCGCAAACCGCATCGAAGAGAAAAAAGCTGGCATGACCTTTGGTATCTTTACCTGATCCAGGTTCCGGAAAACTTTCGCGATAGGCTTTACAGAAGCACAGACGTAATTTCGGAGTTTCGGATCCATGAAATCAACTCCAGATGAGTAGCCTTCGAGCTTCAGTCCTGCTGCGAGTTCTCTTACCGACCCGGGTATCTGGCTTCCATACTGAAGATTGTTTACCTTTAGGATCAGATAGCTGTCATCGTCGGAATCAGCGACGAGCAAATCACCGAGCTCGATATTCTGGTCACTTTTCTGCCTAACTAGGATACTCGCTACATTTCCGCCGACTACCTGTCCAGCTATTTCCATCGTTTTTTCGTTCTGCATATTTTCGACCAACTAAAATCCAGCAATCGTATTCAGGACATCGTGCGCGTCTCTCGCCCTCATATGTGGGACAAATCTCCCCTGCCGGTTCAGTGTCGAAATTTGGGAGGAGATAATTGCACGATAATAGTCAATCTCGTTTTCTGACACCCTTGAAAATAAATCAGCGTCAATCGATCCGTAGGGATAACCGGGGAAGGTCGGATCGCAGGCGTTAGAGCAAAAGAGGTTCAAAATTTCGTCCAACTTGTCTTCACTGAGCTGCTTCCACTGATCAAGCTGGAAGTCCAGACGGAAAACCCAGTCTGAAGTAGGCCTTAACTTGACAACGAGACCAAATACGTGGTGCTTGCGCGATTCGAAGATCGGGTGAAACCACTCTCCCTCCATTTTTTCATTGTTAGCAAACTGGCTGATTGCGCCAAGAAGCGAAATTCCTGAATCCGTGAAGAGCATGCTGGTCTTTGAAAGGCTTGTCAGAATCACTCCCCTGTCTTGAGTCGTCTTTTCCAGAGCTCGGAAGTATTTCCACTCGTTCTGGAATTGAGTTTGTAGACTACCATCCAGCACGATGACATCATCGGGGTTCAGCGATTCCGCTACCATTTCCGCAAACTTCCACTCTGCAAAGTTTCTCGCAATCGAGGCTACCCTCGAAGTACTGGCTCTGAAGTTTCCATACTCCACTGAATTTTCGGAATAGCGCACCACGACGTCCGAGAGATCTGGAAGAAGCAGGGAAAACTCCGGTGAGCTCGGCACAATCATTGTCTCGAAGACGATTTCATTGTCTTTGACGGTAGAAAAAATTGCAGAAAAAAATTCTATCTGCGGAACTTTCAGCCCATTCTGTCTTTTGTTGTCCTTCCAGACGCATGCGTAGATTCTGTTGAGCTGAACTGAGAAATTAGGCGCACCCAAGAGTTCCAGGTTTCCACCATCGACGAAGGCGATCTGTCGATCGCTCTTGATCGGCTTAATGGGAAGAAAAGATTCTCTCTTGAAAGGGAAAGCAATTACATCGGGATCCCTGAAGTAAGGATTCCCCAACGGTCTGTCACCCATTTTCGAATCCAATTTTGCAATGATTTCTTTCGCAGCTTCGAGGCTCATAAAATACACCAGAATTATTTCAAAACGTAATCTGCGGCATTGTAATTCATCCACGTGATTCTTTTAAACCATACAGATAATTTTTGGATTCTCACTTGTCAAGGTTCATCACGAGAAAGTGCATTCCCACCAAGAACTGATTGAAGGTATGGGAATATCCTACGTTTCAATTTGGAAATTATGAGCTTCGGAAAGCCCCACGATACATTTTTCAAGAGACATCGGATTGTCAAAACAAGGGCCCCAATGACACTGATCCTGCCACAGTTCGGAATCTTCGCTCAGGGAACGCATGCGCATTACTTCTTGGAGTTTGACATTCGAGCGGGAGTATCGCCAGAGGAGTTGGTGAAATCCTTCCGTCGACTTCGAAGCCCGGACGTATCATCCGGTGGTGTGAACTTTGTTCTAGCCTTTGGACCCAAAGTTTGGCGGGAAATTTCACCCGCGTCCGTCCCGGAATCACTGTCAGATTTCAAGGATATTGTTGGGACTGGTGGTCATAATGCTCCTGCCACGCAACGCGATGCTTGGGTGTGGATTAGTGGTAGCGAACCAGATGTTGTGTGGGACCACGCAAGGAGCTCTGTCCTAGCCGTGATGGACGTGGCTGATGTCGCCGTAGAACAACCAGGATTCACTTATCGCGACAGTCGCGACGAAACCGGTTTCATAGATGGGAC
>DATNHH010000343.1:0-7319 GCA_035605055.1 Nitrososphaerales archaeon | reverse complement strand
TTCGAAGTCAAGCGGGGAGAGGTCTTCGGTTTCTTGGGCCCAAACGGCGCAGGCAAAACCACTACAATAAAGATGCTCACCACGCTCATCCCACCCTCCAGTGGAGCAGCTTCAATACTCGGATTCGATCTTAGATCTCAGGCAAAAAAGATCCGGGAAAAAATTGGCGTGGTTCAGCAACAGGACAGCTTTGATCAGGGATTGAAGGTTGAAACTAGCCTGGACATCTACGGTCTCATCTGGGATATGCCGCCAGATGAGAGGAGGAAGCGAATGACCGAATTAATTGAAAGATTTGGGATGGAGGAATTCAGGAAGAAACCCACCATAGATCTTTCCGCTGGGCAAAGACGCAGATTACAGGTGGGGCGCGAATTCATGCACGACATGGACTTGCTGTTTCTGGACGAGCCCACAGTCGGCCTCGATCCCATAGCGAGGAGATCGGTTCTCAATTTTTTCAAGGAGAAGGTGCAAAAAGAAAAGCTGACGATCTTCTTTACGACCCACATACTCGAAGAAGCCGAGTATCTCTGCAATCGGATCGCGATTATCAACTATGGCAAGATCGTTCAGATTGATTCACCAGAGAATCTGAAAAGACGGTTCGGCAGCGCGAAGGCGATCGAGTTCAAACTTCTTGAGGGAACCTCGGAGCAGCTGGCTGGCGAAATTGGACAAGTTGATTCCGTAACGAAGATTGTCCAAGACCCCGAGAACGGTTCTTACCGGGTGTCGACGATGAAGCCAGAAATTATCATACCCGAGCTATACCGAATGTCTGACAAACTAGGTTTGCACGTTACCTCAATTTACATTTCGGAGACATCGCTCGAAGATGCATTCGTTAGTCTTGTCGGGACTTCAAATCAGGAGAATGGCAAGAAATCGGAGGTCTATTCGAATTGAATACTTACGTCAGGCTCACCTACAGAAACCTGCGAGCGAACCTCGACTTCGCTTCGCTATTCTTCGAGCTAATTTTTCCGATTTTCTTCATCTTCGTCGAGGGGCCGGGGCTCGGTGGAATCGCGGGAAAAGTGAATCTGGGTAATGGACAGTTTGTTGCCTATCAGCTATATCTAGCGGCTGGAGCCGTCACTCTTACCGTAATCAATGGTGGTACTAATGCAGGAACGCAACTCTGGTACGATCGAAAAAACGGGATGTTCGAGCAGTTACTCATGGGACCATTTTCCAGAGCTCAATACATATTCAGCATCATTCTTGCAACGCTGATCATCGGTATAGCCGGTTCGTTAATTGTATTCGTCATCGCTCTACCGGTTTTGGGTGCGCATCTTCAGATAACCCTGGAGGGAGTTTTCTTTGTTGGAGCGGCACTGTTCCTTGGGACGATATTGTTTGGATCTTTTGCGATTGCACTATCCGTTGTACTTAGATCGTCGGAAACCTTCCAGATTGTTTCAACTTTCGCGTTTTTCGTGTTCCTGTTTACTTCGTCAGTTTTCTATCCCGCAAATCAGGCGCCAAAAGCGATACAAGTGATTAGTTATGGGAATCCTTTGACCTGGACGACCGACATGTTTAGAGCAGGCCTCTTCAACTCGATTACTCCGACGCTGTCGCTCGAGGTCATAACGCTCCCAATAGTTGCGGCTGCAGTTTTTGGAATTGCCGTGCTGGCGTTCAGAAGGATACGAGTACAGTAAGAATTAGATTCCCTTCTTAAGCTCGTCCAGAACTTCGAGGTGATCCTCTGCAATCTCGTTTCTCGGAAGTGAGTTCAGATTGTGAAATGAAACTCCAGCAAATGACGCTTTCGCGGTCGGGACCGGTTTGCCTTCTTCAACTTGGGATTCAAAAATGAACACAATGTCCCAGTGAGCCCCGAAATAAGACTGCATGGAAAGAAACTTTGGATCCAAATATTCTATGTTGTCCAATTGTTCAGTCAGGACTCGCTTTGCAACATCTTTTGGTTTTTCTCCGAAATCCAGGATTGCCGCAGGGAGGAGCCACTTGCCCCGCTTGAATGAGACGGGAAACTTTGGTCCGGCTTTCACGAAAAGGACTGTATCCTTGTCGTCGTTTTTTCTCACCAGATTAAATGTCGAGATGTGAAGATCCTGATTGTCAAGCCGGGTACGTTTCGGGATCGTCCATCTGGGAATGTTGTCTTGGGAACCAACCATTTGTAATTCTGGATTTGAATTTGTGAGAATCCTAACTTATAAATTGCTACAGCTTTCCCTTCGGTCGAATTGAAAAACTATGATCTGATTATTATTGGAAGCGGTTCTGCGACAAACTTGCTTGATGCGCTAATCCAGTCAAACCCCAAGATGAAAATTGCGATAATAGACAAGGACGAGCCGGGCGGGATCTGCCTGACCCGCGGGTGCATTCCGTCAAAGATCCTTCTCTACCCGGCTGAGCTTGTGAGGCACATCGAGGAAGCCAGGGAGTTTGGCGTCGAGGCGGACGTTATCAAGATAGATTTCCTGAAGATCATGGAGCGAATGCGCTCGCTCATCGGGAAGGATATCGAATCGATCCGGCAGGGGCTGTCTTCGTCCGAGAACATTGATTACTATCACGAAGTGGCGGAATTTGTTTCTCCATACACAATGAAGGTCGGTAGCGAGACGATAAAGTCCGGAATGATTTTCCTCACGATTGGATCAAAGACAAACATCCCGGACATAAAGGGTCTCGAAGAGGTGGGCTACCTGACCAGCGATACAGTACTGCAGCTAACGCGACTCCCACAGAGCGTCGCGATCGTCGGCGGCGGTTACATCGCTGCCGAGTTTGGTCATTTTCTTTCCTCGATGGGAGCGAAGATCACTATCATCGGGAGAAATCCAAAGTTCCTCCCGGAAGAAGAACCGGAAGTATCAGATCTAGCGAAAAAGGAACTCGGGAAGCACATCGAAATGATCACGAACCACGAAGTGATCGAGGCGCAAAAGATTCCAAATGGACTGAAACGGCTGATTGCCCGAGAAAGGAACAACGGGGCCACAATCCAAGTCGATGCGGAGGAGATCATGATCGCGTGTGGCCGTGGCCCGCTGACCGACATCCTACATCCAGAAAAGGGTGGAGTGAAGACCACAAAGGATGGGTGGATTCAGGTCGATGAATATTTTCAGACCTCGCAACCGAACATCTGGGCGTTTGGAGACGCGGATGGGTGTTACCTATTCCGCCACGTCGCAAATTATGAATCGATACTGGTCTACTACAACGCGATACTCAATAGGATGGTCAAGGTCGACTACCACGCGGTTCCGCACGCGGTCTTTACCTATCCCGAGATTGCAAGTGTAGGGATGCTCGAGAAGGCGGCGGTCGAGAAATTCGGCAAGGAGAAGGTACTTGTAGGATTTTACAAGTACGAGAATACCGCGAAGGGTGAGGCAATGAATGTCAAAGACTATTTCGTGAAGGTAATCGTGAACGGATCGAACAACGAAATTGTTGGTGCGCATATCATAGGCCCCCAGGCTTCCGTATTGATCCAAGAAATTGTCAATGTGATGTACGCTCCGAACCGAAGTAAGGAGATAATCGAGGAAGCAATCCACATCCATCCTGCGATGAACGAGGTGGTGCAACGCGCGATAGGATCGCTCATGCCGGTCAAGCACTACCACGAGCATGTTCTTGGGAGTTAAGTCTCCGACGAATAGAAAGAGTCTGTTACTGTAGTTGGTTTGAATCTTCGTAGAGTAAGAGAATTTGTTACGACAGTTACCGACGACATCGCCATTGCGAATCCTGAGAAGATGGGGCTGAGTAGGATTCCGGTGACGATATACAGCAACCCAGCGGCAACCGGAATCAGCCCGACATTGTAAACGAACGCCCAGAACAGGTTTTGCTTTATCTTGCTCATCGTTTTTCTTGAAAGCTGGATTCCCGCGACTACATCTCTCAAGTCGTCTTTCATCAAAATCAATCCCCCCGTTTCGATCGCAATGTCTGAACCAGATCCTATCGCGATCCCTACATCGGCCTGGGCAAGGGCGGGAGCGTCGTTGATTCCGTCTCCGACCATTGCAACCTTGCGATGTTCTTCGTTTTGGAGTTTCTTGATTACCTCGTACTTCTCTTCTGGAAGCACATCCGCGATGAATCTCGTTATCCCGAGCTGCTGCGATATTGCTGCCGCTGTCTGTTTGTTGTCACCGGTCAGCATGATCACCTCGAGTTTCATTTTCTGCAATGCGCTGATTGCTTCTTTGGAATGTTCCTTTATCGTGTCAGCAGCGGCGATCAATCCAACGACAGAATCGTTTACTAACAAAACCATGGTCGTCTTTCCCTGGGAGCGAAGTTCATCCAGTTTCGTCGCAACAGCAGGAGTCAATTGCTTCGACCCAAGAATCTTAGCGTTTCCAAACAAAATCTCTCTACCGGAATAAGTCGCTCTCACCCCCTTGCCTGGAATGGATTCGAAGTTTGAAGCTTCGTCCAAGGATTGATTGGGAAACTTTTCTCTTGCCTTTTTCATGATCGCAGAAGCCAGTGGATGCTCCGATCGATTTTCCGCTACTGCTGCAAGTTTCAAAATTTCATCGACTGTAAATGATTCCAGACTCAAGTTGACGATGTCGGTTACGGAGGGTTCGCCCCTGGTCAGAGTGCCTGTCTTGTCGAAAACTACTGTATCGATCTTCTCAGTTCTCTCAAGGTACTCGCCGCCCTTGATCAGTATTCCGTTCTCTGCTCCCTTTCCAGCTCCAACAGATATTGCAGCAGGGGTTGCCAATCCTAGAGCGCACGGGCAGGCGATGATCAGGACTGCAACTGCCGTCGTGAAACCGAAGCTCTCAGGCTTGTTAGCAACGAAGACCCACAGAACGAAAGAGAGCACTGCGACGGAGACGACGATGGGAACGAAATATTTTGAAATTGTGTCAACCAGCCTCTCGACCGGTCCCTTTGAAGTAAGCGCGCCCTGCACGACGTTCACGATTTTGGACAGAGTTGTATCCGCACCAACTTTGGTTGCCCTAACCTTCAGTGAGCCGCGACCGTTTATAGTCCCGCCGATAACGGTATTGCCCATTTCCTTCTCGACGGGGATGCTCTCTCCCGTGATCATCTTTTCGTCAACTGAAGAACCTCCTCCGATAACTTGACCGTCGGTCGCGATTCTTTCTCCTGGCTTTACGATGAAGATGTCTCCCTCGACGACCTGTTCAATCGGTATCTCTTTTTCGACTCCGTCTCGGATGACGGTCGCGGTCCTCGGTTGTAGTTCCACAAGTTTTCGGATTGCATCTGTTGCCTTTCCGCGGACGTTGAATTCGAGCAGCCTTCCGACTAAAATTAGAGCAATGATTATGGCCGAACTGTCGAAGTACAGTCCACCGTTCGGGAACTGTTTTGGAAACAAGACATATGAGAGACTGTAAAAGTACGCTGCTGATGTTCCAATCGCGATGAGAACGTCCATGTTTGAGGAGCGCATTTTTATGGCGTTCCAGGTTCCGCGGTAGAACCTCGCTCCGGCGATGAACTGGACCGGGGTTGCGAGTAAGAGGAGAAGCCAACCGAGAGGGAGTGGGAGTGCCACAGGGACGTATGAGAGGGTGAGGATCGGGATGCCTAAAACCAGGCTTAATACAATATTTCGCTTGATGCTTCGCAGCTCGACCTCTGGTTTTGTGAATTCGTTCAGGCAGGACTCGCTGCAAAAGTAGTACGTCGTCCCCCTGACGGTAGCGTGTAGTGTGTCGGGAGACTCCTCGACAAACATACCACAGACTGGATCGGTCGCCATTGCCTGAATGAAGATTAAGAGGAGTTAGAGGTTAAACGATCGCATTTACAAACGTTAATTCGCTTTGTTGATTGACCTGATTCTGTCACCGTGTTTTAGGAGATAGGTTGCTTTGCACGTCTTGCAGCAGAAATAGTATCTCGTCGAAGCTACCCTGATCGTGTAGGGCGTGTTAGAAGTTATCTCGCCCTTGCAGAGGTCGCATGAGAGTTTCATGTGGACCTCGTCCATGGAAGGCAGCGGGCGTTCGTCTTTCACCGTTTCTGTGATTATCTGGCTGCCTGCAACGTCGACACCAAGTTTTCTGAACTCTGAATTTGTCAGGAATCGCTGCAATGACTGGGCGTTACGCACGCTGATTTTGAGCAATAGATTGCTGGCTCCAGTTGTGACGAAGACGCCAATAACCTCGGACTTGCTACCCAGCTCCTTCGTAATTTTTTCTATGGAAGCAGGCGGAGCATTCAAGGTTACTAAAGCCAGAAGGCTCGAGTTATCCGATGCATCAGGGCTCAGTATCGGCACGAACTTTTGAATCAGCCCGGCTTTCTTCATCCTCTCAAACCTGCTCGAAACAGTTGGAGTGGAAAGTGATGATTTCTTCGCGATTTGACGAAGGGACGCTCGGCCATCCGCGTTAAGCTCCTTCAAAATAACAAGATCTATTGGATCGAGTTTCATTATTGGCATATTTCAGCGGAGTTCTATGCTAAATACTTTACAAATGTAAAGCCAAACTGTAAAATAGTTTCTCTCTCCAAATACCATGAGGTCATCTATGAAATGATGAAAGATCCAATCTGTGGAATGATGGTCGATGAAAAGAAGTCAAATCTGAAATCAGAACACGAAGGGCAGACGTTTTACTTTTGTTCATCAGCTTGTAAGACAAGGTTTGACGGCGATCCTCATAAGTACGGCCATCCAAAGTAAGAGTTTAGGCAATAAACCAATAAGCAACACTGGGATTCAATCCAAAAGATTCTAAAAATTGCCTGATCCCAATTTCGAGGGCACGCTCGGTGAACGTCTGTGTCAAGAAATCATCGCACTTGACGGTTCGATAATTTTTGTTAGTATAGGTTCGCTCTCCGGTTTAGAGCTGGCTTCTGCCCGGAAGCCTTCGGCTGCGCTTTTGGTTGGCGATGATCCGAAGCTCAGATCAAGGTACAGCTCTCTTGCTGCGGGCGTGATCATTGCGTTCAAGCAGGGCGAGAACGTTCTCGGCGCTGTGAACAGGATCGTGACTACATTTGAAAACTTCAAGCTCATCGTCATTCCATATTTCGTAAAGGAAGCGTTTGTAGTAGTGCTCACGACAAGAGATTCAGAATCGAACAAGATAGCATTTCAAGTCTCAAAACAAGTCGAACGATTTGCTCGAGCTTTATTTAGCCATCTATAATTAGAGTCTCTCCGTTCCAGATTGGCAAGTAATGTACCGATACGAAGACGCCTGTTTCCTGAGAATCAGAGAATACATAAATTTCAAGACTGATGAAACTTGAAATGTCGTCATAGTCTAGAAAGTCGGGAGTAATAGGATCCGCTTGTCAGTTGA
>DATNHH010000342.1:0-22168 GCA_035605055.1 Nitrososphaerales archaeon | reverse complement strand
AACGGTTGCGGCTCTGGGAACAGCGACGACCCTCTACATCCTGGTCGCGATCACTGCGCTGGGAGTTTTAGGCGCTCCGGCCCTCTCAAAGACAACCTCACCGCTTGAAGCAACTATGATGGCTGTGGGAAGCGGAATCGGTATCGCGATAATCGCGGCTGGAGCTCTGCTGACGACCTTCAACGAGGGGCTGTCCGATCTGCTGGGCGTTTCTCGAGTGGCGTTTGCGATGAGCAGGCAGAGCGATCTTCCTCGGAATTTCTCGAAGCTCGGAGCTGATCAGAATCCTTGGCGGAGCGTTCTCCTGGTCGGAGTGGTCGCGATCATAGTTGCAGCGTTTGCACCGTTTGAGGATGCAGTTGCAATCTCGAGCTTCGGGACACTGCTGTATTACACTATTGCAAATCTCTCGGCGCTTCGATTGAAAAAAGATCAGAGGACATTTCCCCGCGCGCTGTCGGTTGCTGGATTGATCGGATGCCTCGCCCTAGCTTTTTCTCTAGCCCCAATAGAGCTCGTGATCGGCATCGCGATTTTACTTGTCGGCCTTTCGCTCAGATTTTTGAGACTCAGGTTGACTCATAGGGACGAAATGTCGAGGACATAATGTGACGATTCCCGGAAAACCGATATAATCCGGTTCTCTGCCCTCAAGGATATGGCGCGAAAGGTGCAGGTTGTCATCGATTGCCTAGATCCTGAAAGGTTGTCAAATTTCTATGCCGAAGCACTTCAATACGAGCTGCAACCTCCACCCGGCGAGTACAAATCTTGGGAAGAAGCTTTGAAAGCTTGGGGTGTTCCGCAGGAGGACTGGAACTCGACTAGTGTGATTGTTGATCCGGAAGGGAAAGGGCCTCGGATCTATTTCCAGAAGATGGACACTCCGAAGCTCGCGAAAAATAAGGTGCATCTAGATGTGAACGCGAGTGGAGGTGTGCGAGTGGACATTCAGGAACGCAAAAAAGAGGTCCGCTCTGAAGTCGAGCGCTTAATCAAGATTGGCGCTAGAGAGCAGAATGTGTGGGAGGAGCAAGGTGAGTACTGGATCGTCATGTTAGATCCTGAAGGCAACGAATTCTGCGTCCAGTAGTCTGAACATGTAGGACACGTCACATACAGTGTCGGCCTTACACGATAGTGATCCTGCGAAAGACAGCGAAATACTCCAGCCTAGCAGCGACAAAATCGTTTGGGAACATGGGCGAAGGAACTTTCAGCTTCGCCGAGATGGAAAAACATGCATAGTATGTCCTATCGGTGGAACCGAGGTTGCAGGCACGTGCATTTTTGGGACGACTCCAGAGGAAACAAAGTCGATATATGATGAAGACCCTTGTGTGAAAGCGGGAATATTCGTATGTGATATTTATCCGACCCACAGTTTTGCAGGGGATGCTTTGTCCAAGTTAAGCGAAGAAACCTGCCAATAGTCAATAAATAACAGTTCGCACCGAATTAGTTCAATGCCATTTTGCTGCAATTCAACTACTGAAAATTGTGTTGAGCTGACCGATAGGGAGTACGAGGTCTGCAATGATATTTGCACAAATTCGTCGCCAGTTTCTTTTTCAGAGCTGAAACGCAATTCTGAGCTGCACCAAGAAGTGCTTTCACGGATTCTGCGAAGGCTAACCGTGCATAAAGTTATTGAGAAACTGAAAAACGGAAAATACTCGGGGTTTTCGGGTGGTCAATAAAAGCCCCCGTTTGCATTAAGTTGAGTGACGAAAATGGATCAGAATTCAGAACTCGATGTTAGAAAGGCGGTCAGGGAAAGGTATGCCAAGCTCGCAACGTCCGTTGATTCCTCCTGTGGTGATGATGGTTGCTGCGGTGGATCGCAGTTAATCTCGATCGGTGAAAGTATTCCGGCCGAGGCGGCGTCGATAAATGCCGGATGCGGATCTCCGTTACTGCTCATAAGTCCAAAGGAAGGAGACACAGTACTGGATCTGGGGAGTGGTGGCGGGATAGACGTATTTAGGGCATCCCAGCTTGTCGGTGAATCAGGAAGGGCGATCGGCGTTGACGCAACTCCCGAAATGATTTCGCGTGCGAGGGAGACTGCCGAAAAGCATGGAGAAAAATACCAGAACGTGGAATTTCGACTGGGAGAGATCGAAAATCTCCCGGTTCAATCTGACAGCATCGATTACGTCATCTCGAACTGCGTAATCAATCTCTCGCCAAACAAGAGAAGGGTGTTCGAGGAAGTCTTCAGGGTGTTGAAGCCGAATGGAATTCTTGCGGTCGCTGACATCACAGTGGACAAAGAAATTCCAGACAGCGCAAGAACGAATATGGATTCCTGGTCTGCTTGCATCGCAGGCGCGATCTCAACGGCTCAATACAGAGATCTTCTGACATCTGCTGGATTTTCGGACGTAGAGTTGGAAACACTTCAGGATTCAAGCGTACGAGAAAACTCCGATTCTCACAAGTACGCGTTCAAGACTTTTAGCAGTCACATCAAGGCGAGAAAGCCTCTTTCTCGGCCAGTTCTCTGACCCTTCGCTCAATGTCATCCCTGATTCGACGCACGTCCTCGAATGGTTTCCCTTTAGGATCTTCCAGTTCCCAATCGATCAACTTTTTCTGCATTTGAGCGAGGATCGGCTTTGGACAAACGTCAGCGACCGAACACCCCATCGTGATAACTAGAGCAGCCCGATTAATCATCTCGATCGTGAGGAGCTTCGGTTTGTTAGATGACAAGTCGATTCCTTTTTCCTTCATCGCAGCGACAACTGCCTCGTTGATTTTTTCTGAAGGCATCGTTCCAGCGCTGGAAGAGTTCAAGCCGTACTTCTCTGCAAAGGCCTGGGCCATCTGGCTCCTTCCGGCGTTTTCAACACAGACAAACAAGATTTTTTGATTTCTTGACATTGCTTTTCATTGCCCTAAATAACAAACCAGCTAGTATCGCTCCAAGTATCGGCCCGACGATGTAAATTCCAAGGTTCGTGTAATAACCGGATGCCAGAGACGGTCCAAGGCTCCTCGCCGGATTAAGCCCCGCGCCAGTAAGCGGGCCGACGAGGAGAATCAAGATAAAGAGCGTCGATCCTACCATCGCTCCCTGATATATGGGCTTCTTCAAACGTGTGGATGCAATCAGTGCTGATAGTGCCAGGACAAAAGTTCCGACTGCCTCAAGTACTATGCCCAAGAGAGGGGTGATTCCGTTTGCTAGCCGGGTAGAACCCAGGAAGGTCGCGGTATTCGTCGAAGAGAACAATTCTTTCAACGTGAGACCCGCAAGTAATCCTCCCACAGCTTGAAAGAAAAGATAGGGAACAAAATACTTCGAATTGAGAATCTTTGCAACTGTTGCTCCAAACGTGATTGCAGGATTTATCACGGCCCCGGAATGTTTCCCAAGGAGTAAAACCATCAGTCCAACCGTTGTGCCGAATGCCGAGGCGATGAATAGTAGTGAGTCTAGGGAACCAAGATTAGGAAAGAGAGAAGCGACTATCACGGAACCAGGGCCGACAGTAACAAGAACATAGGTCCCGAGGAGCTCTGCAAAGCATTCCTTCTTGCAGCTTGCGCAGGGAATCGGCATCCTGCGACGGAAATTATTTTCCTGCCTAATATTGACTACCAGCGATTCCAGTGGATTATGGAAGTCGCATCCTTTCTCGGGCCCGGTATGAATCTGGTTCCCTTCGTGTAAGCTAGCGGCATGAGTGCGGCTTGCGTCACTTCTTTGTAGGGTATCCCCAGAATCCTTGCCGCCTCTTCTTCAAATTCAAGGTGAAACGTCGTAACCGCTGTCCCAAGCCCTCTTGCTCTAGCAGCCAGCGCAAAGCTCCACGCCGCGGGGATTATGGACAACCAAAAGCCCGCCTGCTCAGACGCTGGCAGTCCATCCGGTCGTCCCCTGTGGCAAGGAATTACAAGCGCCGGAACCCTATCGATGTTTTCCACGAGATAAATCGCTGATTCCCTGAGGCGGGATTGACTCGATTTTGGATTGCTTTCACTTCGCTTTCTGCCTGTACCGGTCGAGAAATATTCCTCCGCGCCTTTTTTGTAAAGTCTCCCGATTTCTTCCCGCAACTTCGGTTCAGTCACTATGACAAAGTGCCAGCCCTGATTGTTGGAACCACTTGGAGCTTGCGTCGCAATCTTTACGCACTCCTCGATTACTTCTCGCTCCACCGGTCTTGTAAGATCAAGTCGCTTTCTTACCGCTCTGGTGGTCGTTAATAATTCATCCAGTGTAAGATCTATGGTTGGCATCGATATCTATGACGATGATTCTGTGTATTTTTAAGTTCTAAGCCCACGTAGACTGGATCGGATTTGACAATGATCGGATTCAATTTTGTTACCTCGGAGGGAGAGCCCTCTGTTCGTATCTCGGCTCAGCATCTAGTTATAATGTTCGATTCTACTGCGAGTTGCTCTGGAGAGATAAAGCGAGATAATGTCCATTATGACTTATGTAATGTCGATTAAAGTACGCTATTGTGAGTTCTGTGTAATTATCGCGGGGTAGAACAGGATTTTGGTTGGGTGCAAAGTCTATGGGTTTCTATTTGGCGAGAGTTTGATATTCATAGCCGCTAATCCTGACGATAACAGGAATCGTCCTCCTTGTTAACGGGCGAATAAATCAAACGAGCAGCTTCCGAACTAGCCGAAAGCAAAGTTTGAATTGATCGATGAGGACATCTTGGTTGATACTCTATTGATCAAATTCGCGCCTTTCAGTTTCGACGACTTTCAGGCATATGCCAAGCGAGCAGTTAGAAGTTATGCAGATGATAAGGTAAGTGCGGGAAATTGGAAGAGCGAGACTGCATTTCGCCAAGCGGAACAAGAGTTCAACAGATTATTGCCTGATGGAGTAGATACCAAGGATAATTACCTTTACTGGATCGTGGCTTCTGAGGAGACGGGCGAGAAGAATGTTGGCAATATTTGGTACGCTTCTAACCTATCAGATAGCCACGACATCTTCATCTGGGATTTCGAAATCTTTGAGAGTTTCCGAAGGCAAGGCTATGCGAGTGAAGCGATTGATCTGCTAGTGAAAAGATGTCGGGAACTCGGAACACGGTCTATCTCACTTCATGTTTTTGGCGAAAATCATGCGGCGAGAATGCTGTACGAAAAGCTTGGCTTTAAGGAAACAAATGTAATGATGACTAAAAAGATCTAATAAGTTTTTGTTCGAATGATCTAGGAAGGGGGTATGCACCAAATAAAGAATTCAAGAATTCTCTCTCTTTGATTCTACTTCGGGTTGCTCTCGATAGATAAAGCGAGTAGAAAAATCAGTTGGGAAGCGACAGATGACTAATCAGTCTGCATCGGAAAAACCAATTCTCTTGGGTAAGGCCTGAAATCTTGGATCTAGACGCAGATCTTCGAAGACTAAGTTGCAGTTGATCGAGGAAACTAACCGGAGTACACCTTTTACCTATGACTTGATCTCTTCGAAACTATACTCGAGAGGCACCGTCAGCTCCCTCTGTTTCAATTCAATCTCTTTTGCTCTAAGCTCGATGCGTCTTATCTTTCCACTTATGGTCTTTGGAAGCTCGGGAGTAAATTCAAGTAATCTTGGAACTTTGTACGATGCCAGGTTGGCTCTTGAGAAAGTGAAAATATCATCTGCGAGCTCCTTCGATGGTGCATATCCTTCCTTCAGAATGACGAATACTTTCACAACATTTCCTCTGGTTGCATGAGGACTTCCCACGACGGCGCTTTCGGCGACCGCTGGATGTCTTAAGAGCATACTTTCTACCTCGAAAGGACCAATTCTGTAGTCGGAAGCTTTGATTACATCATCGGCTCTACCCACGAACCATATTCTTCCATCGATGTCTTTGTACGCCCTGTCTCCTGTAAAGTAAAGATCATCATGAAAAGCGGATAGTGCCCTTTCATCTCTTGCACCAACGTAACCCAAAAAAAGCCCTGTAGGCCTGGGTCGCAACCTAACGGCAATTTTGCCTTCCGCATTGGGTACCAACTCTATCCCATTCTCGTCAACAATTGCTACGTCATAAGGAAATACTGGTCTTCCCATCGAGCCAAGCTTAACATCGGAGCCCGGCAGGTTCCCAGCTATCAATGTACTTTCGGTCTGGCCGTAACCATCACGTAATGTTAGTCCAGTACTCTTCTTCCAAGACACGATTACCTCAGGGTTGAGAGGCTCGCCGGCGCTTACCACCTCCCTTAGTTTGAATCTGTATGATGAAAGATCTTCGAGGATGAGTGTCCTCCATACTGTGGGTGGCGCACAGAATGTGCTTACATGATATTTCTCTAACAACTTCAATTGTTCCTTTGCAACAAAACGGCCCGCATAGTGATGACCGAATATTGTAGCACCCATAAGCCAAGGTGCAAAGAAAGAACTCCAAGCAAACTTTGCCCAACCGGGCTGACTGATGTTGTAATGCACATCGTTCGACTTTACTCCTAGCCATGTTGCAGTTGTCAAGTGTCCTATCGGATAGCTCTCGTGAGTATGGACAGCCATCTTGGGCAGACCGGTAGTTCCCGACGTGAAAAATATGAGCAAACGATCGTGAGACTTTGTCTTTTCTGGCTTGGCCAAATCACTATGACTATCGATCTCCTCAACCCTGATCCATTGATCGCGTTTCCCGCCAACTATTATTTTGAATCGGACCTCTTTTCCGAGTATTTTGATTGCTGCGTCAATTCTCTCGGCACCTGAACTATCAGTCACGACAACAGATGGGAAAAATTGGTTGAATCGGTAAGCTATGTCCTCTGCTGTCAGAATAGTTGCAGCCGGAATCAATACAAATCCTCCTTTGATTGCAGTTAGATAGCTCAGCCAGATTTCGGGTAGTACAGGAAGCATGACAAAAATCGAGTCATCTTTCGATAATCCCTTTTCGCGCAACAGATTTAGAAATTTGTTCGATCTTCCAGCTAGTTCAAGAAATGTGTACTTCGTTTCGTTTCCTCGTTGATCGGTCCAGAGGAGGGCGGTTTTGTTAGGATTCCTCTTTGTGTGGACTGATTCAAACAACTCTTGGGTCCAGTTGAAATATTCAGGGACATCTATCTTTGACTCTGTTAGTGCCTGATAATCTCCTCTCTCAAGATTGTTGATCGCATCCAGCAAAAACATACCATGAAAGACAGCTTGTCGTTATTTTAGTCTTCAGGGAGCATGCCTAATTCAAGCGATTTTAGCTTAGGCTGTTTTCAGGGAGTCCGTTTCCTGCTTGTTCCCAAACTTCTTTTAGTATGGCACAAGGTCGAACTACTATCACATGAATTCATTGGGACCGACTCTTGCGAGCGAATTGCAGCAGATGACGACGAATCCACTTTTCACTCGACCAGGCAGATTGGATGGACCATCAGCTAGTAGATCTATCATCGATGGAAAAGAAGTAATCATGCTTTGCTCAAACAATTATCACGGATTGACCACGCACCCAGAAGTGATCTCCAGGGTGAAAGAGTCACTTGACGAATACGGTTCCGGTCTGGGATCGGGAAGAGCACTCGTCTCGATGAAGATACAACTCGAACTCGAAGACAAAATCTCCGAATTCAAGCGAACCGAATCCACCCTCACTTTTCAGACTGGCTACGACACAAATCTCTCTACCGTCTGGGCGCTATCCGGGGAAGGTGACGTATGTATCTGCGACGAATTCAACCACGCCAGCGTATTTGATGGGCTAAAGTTGAGCTCAGCTAAACAGGAAGTTTATCCTCATCGAGACATGAAAGCTCTTGAGAGCCTCTTACAGAAATCGAAGAATGCGCGTCGCCTTTTCGTTATCACTCCGAGCGTGTTTCCGCTGGAGGGAGACATTGCCCCCCTTCGGGAAATTGTAGAACTCGCCGAAAAATACTCTGCGATTGTTTACACCGATGACTCTCACGGTGTTGGGGTGCTCGGTCAGAACGGGGCTGGCATCGTAGAGCATTTTCAGTTACATGGAAAAGTGGAAATCCAGGTCGGCACGCTGTCCAAAGCGCTTGCGAGCGTCGGAGGATATTTCACGGGGAGTCACGAGTTGAGAGAATACTTGTTCAGAAAGGCGAGACCCTTCTCCCAAAGTACAGGACACATAGCACCTGCTTCAGCGGCTGCTGCAATTGCGGCATTAGAGGTATTGCAGAAGCAAAAATTCTTGCTGGAGCGATTGTGGAGCAACGCAAAATATTTCCGTGATTCAGTTAGGGCACTGGGTTTTGACACAGGAAATAGTGAAACACCGATTGTGCCGATTGTAATAGGCGATGAATCCACTACAGCTCAATTCAAGACATTATTGTTCGATGAGGGAGTATACACGCAGGCATTTGGGTACCCTACAGTTCCCAAAGGCAAAGCGAAATTGCGGACTATTGTATCTTCAGCTCACACTAGAGAAGACCTTGATTTCTGTTTGGCCGCATTTGCTAAAGTAGGTAGACGACTGGGAGTCGTTGCTAAGTAAGAAGCAAAGATTCTTAGGATAAACTTGGAAGGAAACTATCCAATATTCAATTTCTGAACTATTTCGGGATTCGCTTCCAGATAACTTGCAAGTTCTTGCAATTTCAGTAATGAACGATTGTGCAATCCGTGCTCGATCTTTTCGGCGTCTTCCCTGGCGATTCTTTCTGGTATTCCAAGAACCAGAAGCAGGCGGGTCAAAGTCTCATGATAATGTTTCATCTTTGAAGCTAGGTTCTTCCCCGACTCTGTTAGGGCGAGACCACGGTACCTGACGTGGACGACGTATCCTTCTTTGTCAAGCTTCTTTATGATCGAAGTAGCACTCGGCTTTGATACATTCATTCTCTCAGCTATGTCCGATACTGAAGCAAATCCCTTTGTCTGAATCAAATCGCCGATCATTTCAAGATAGTCTTCTCTCGCCTCCGCTGGCGCTCTTGGAGTGACGACCTTCTGCTCTTGGGTCATTTTGTTCATTCACAAGCTAGGCTTCTTGGGATCTTTAGCTCGAAAGCTTTGAAGCTCTAATTCAGTGGCCGTTATAAATCGTTCACCTATGGTTAGAGGCCTTTCATCGAGAATTTGACACATAAACGAGGCTGTAAATGAAATTAAATCCATTAACTGGCACCTTAAAAGTAAAAAGAGTCCATTAAATGATATGGTTAATGAAATTAAGTCCCTCTTAATAAATTTGAGCAGTGCAAAAACATTACGACGTTGAAATTATGTTAGATACGTCTAACTTAAATATACTGTGATTGATATAATACCTATACTATGACCGTTCCTTGGAAAAGAAACACATCTTCCGATAGAAGCTTCAAACAGTCTGAATCAATACAGAAACCGGAGGTGACGGAACACCAAAAGAACAACCCTCACATTTCCTTGCGGGACTTTATCACATATCTGGGCCCAACTCTGATAGTGAGTCTGGCATACGTCGATCCCGGCAACTTTGGGACGGATATAGCAGGGGGCAGCGTCTTCAACTACGATTTGATCTGGGCAGTCTGGATGGCCAGCGCTTTCGCTATGGTGCTTCAGTACATGTCGGGCAAGCTCGGGATTGCGACCGGGAACAGCCTTGCGCAACTGATCAGAGGTTCGATGAAGACCAGAACACGCAGCATTCCCTATTGGCTCGCTGCTGAAATTGCCATAGCGGCGACAGATCTGGCCGAGTATCTCGGAACCGTCATCGCGCTGAATATTCTCTTCGGGATTCCCCTTCTATATGCGGCAATCTTCGGAGCTTTGGATGTCATCATCCTCCTCGCACTGACAAGCAATCGTTTCCGCATCATAGAGTACTTTTTCATGGTCTTTGTTTCGGTTATAGCCATAGGTTTCCTCTACGAGCTCCTGATCGTCGGGCCGAATCTTTCGCAGATTGCTATTCACTCGATCTCGCCATCAATATCCAGTGGCACTGTCCTTGTTGTGGTGGGGATTGTAGGCGCTACGGTCATGCCTCACGCTCTCTGGCTTCACTCCTCATTGACCTCGAGCAAGCTAGCCAGGTGGGGAATCAAGGAGGGAGAACAACCCCAGAAGAAAAAGCTACTCGGGCTTCACCTACGGGAGAACATTATCATCTTGGCGATTGCCGGTTGCGTGAACGTAGCGATTCTCGTAATGGCCGCTGCTGCTTTCTTTGGCCATGGATACACCAACATCCAGCAGATAAATCAAGCATTCGATATTCTGAAGCCTCTATTCGGTCCCCTCGCGGCAATTATCTTCGCGATAACCCTTCTTGCTTCCGGGATCGCCTCATCGGTCGTCGGTACCTTGGCGGGGCAGGAACTCATGACCAGCATGCTTGGAGTCAAGGTGAACCCGTACCTGAGACGGATTATCACGCGTGGTATCAACGTTTTTCCTACCACGATCTGCATCCTCATAGGGATCAGCCCATTGGCTCTCCTCTTCTACAGCCAAGTTTTCCTGAGTATATTGATTCCTCTCCCGATGATTCCGTTGATCTGGTACACGACTAGGAAGAAAATAATGGGTCCATTTGTGAACCGGAGAATAACGACCATCATCGCGCTGGTAGTCGCAGTTGTCATAATAGCACTGAACATTGCCCTGATTTACACTAGCATTTGATGACAAACTATCATACGGAGTGTTTGAACGATGAGTAACCAAAACAGATCGACACCAGCTGGGCAGGATAGGCCCATCGCATTCGGCTTCAAGAAAGTGCTAATCGCTTTTGATGGTTCTGACCACGCAATGAACGCTTTCACCCTGGCGGAAGAACTGGCGAAGAGGTATAATGCGCAACTGGTTGTTTTGAGCGCGGTGGAACTCCCGTTCCCGTACTTAGTGCCGAGAATTCCCCCTGCAGAAATTTCTGCGGCTCGCGAGTTCGCGATGGACGACACAAAAACCAAAGTCGACAGTTTGGCACTTCAGGCTAGGACTGACGGGGTTGATGCGAAAGGCGAAGTCTTGGATAAAGGTGGTTCGCCTGTCAAGGTGATATTGGAGTACGCTGACAATGAGGACGTCGACCTGATAGTTGCCGGAACGCGAGGGTTGGGCGGTTTCTCGAAAATGCTACTGGGAAGCGTTTCGAGCGGCCTGGTCTCACACGCGCACTGTGCAGTGCTCGTCGTAAGGTGAGCTTCCTTTAACACTTCCATATAACCAAACGAAGTCGGCCCTTAATCACCCAAACCCGAACAACCTGGGAAAACACTCAATAAAGAAGCTGTCAACATCTTAATTGACAGAGAGCAGTACACACGAAACTAAGTCGACCGGTGGAATCAACCATTGAACGAGGATCATTTTTTCGTGGTTAGGCACGGAGAGACTCAAGGTAACGTAATGGGGGTAAATGCTGGTCCCCTTGATTATCCTTTGACCAAGAAAGGAAAAAGGGAAATTGAGTATCTTGCGAAGGCGCTTTCAAAAATCAAAATCTCTGGCATCTACTGCAGTCCAGTATTTCGTGCAGTTGAAACTGCGAAGATACTCGCTAAACCTCACAAATTAGGCGAGCAAAAGCTTGAAGGCCTGACGGAAGCAAAGCTCAAACCGGAATTTGTCGGAAAGGAAGGAAGGAAGCGGATTCTACTAACACCGGAAGCATTCGACGAAACGTACCAAGAACTGCAAGAGCGAATGGTGCATACCATCGACGAAATCAAAAAGAAAGGAACTGGAAACATCATAGTCGTCTCCCACGGTGACCCAATTACTGCATTGCTGCAATATATCGTAGAAAGAAAGATTGGAAACAACAAGTACTACGTGCTACATCCCGATCCTGGATCGCTCAGTGTTATTGATTTCAAGGATAGGCCTGAACTCGTCTTATTCAATTATCATCGAAGACAGTTTCAGCGATGAGACCTATCGTGGGCAACCTGACACCGATGACATCCATGACGACAGATTAGTTGCGAGCTAAGTAATTCTTAATCCTCATTTTTGCAAGTCTTAATCGTCTCTATGATGACTTGATATGAGGCATGACCCTTCTCTTAATCAGTCTCAAGTTCTCCGGGTAGCCCGCAACATTCTTGATTTTTACACCCAGCATCGAAGCAACTGTTACAGGATCAACGATGCAGGCTACGATCTCATCCACTCCTCCAGCAGTGAAGTTTTTCTCTAGCTTTTCAATAACTTCATCCGGAGAACCAGACACTGAGAACTTTTCAACAAGCTCATCCGAGGTGAGCTTGATTGCCGTTTTGATGTCCCCCTTCGCAAAAGCTTCGAGGACTGGCTGAACTGCCTCAGGAGAAACTCCGTTCAGTTTGACCTGTTGGGATGGCATGGATGGAATGAGCAAAGTCAAGAGATTACGTGCAGCTTCCATAGCATCCTCTGATCTACGAGCGCAACAAAAAATTGTCCAGGCTGCATAGGGAAGTTTCTTGTTTTCGCGGTTCGCTTTCCTTGCTGCGAGAGCCGTGTTTTCAACGACATATTCGTGATATTCTCGCGAGCAACCCATCGCTGAAGTTACTCCATCGCCGATCTCCCCCGCCAGCTGGAAAGATTTCGGTCCTCCCATTCCACCAATGTACAATGGCACCACGTTTTTTGTGGTAGCAGAAAAAGGGATGATGTTTGAATACTTTAGGAGCTGGCCGTTGAAATTCAATTTTCCATCATGAATTAGGGCGCGAATCACTTCCATCGATTCCCTCAATCTGGCAAATGGTTTCAGTTCGTTCAGGGGAGGGAGGTGACCATAATGATTCAATATGTTCGGATCGCCGATGCTTATTCCACAGAATGTTCTCCTTGGAGCCATCTGATCTAGAGTGCCGATCGACTGCGCCACAAAAGTCGGATCACGCAGAATAACGTTAGTGACTCCTGGACCGAGCCGAATCTTCTTTGTTTCCAACGCACAAGCAGCGAGTGTCATCCAAAGATCTCTGTTGTATATCTGATCAGTGACCCAGAAACCGTAAACGCCGTTAGCTTCGGCAGACTTCGCGATAGCGGCTGCACGCTGAGGGGGAACTTCCGGAATCAGTGAAATGCTGAATTTCAATGTTTTCCGATCGTGTCGGATTAATGGTTCGTATTTATCCCTTTCAAACAAATCCAGCTGTTATAACCGCGATCAGTGATTGTCTGGGGTCGATGCAATTCAAATCGCCCTGCCTCCCTAGAGTTCCAGCTAGAGCAAATCAACCTTTTTCAAAAGTTCGTTGAATCTAGGATCTTTTCGCACGTTCTCAAAAATAGGGTACTGTCTAAACCACCCATAGAATACTTCGCGCGCTTTGTATGCGCGGTCAAGCCATTTGAAACATTCATCAAGATCGTCGAAAGCTGAATAGACGAAAGCAATCAGTGAATATTTCGTCCCGGCAGTTTCTGGAATCTCACGGTTCACCTTCTCTATCAGTTCGAGTGCCTCCTTCTTCCTTCCCGTGATAGCGTAAATGTATGCCATGTCCGCGTCAAGATAGGGATCGTTTGGATCTTCCTTCCTCATTTTCTCGATATAACGCATGGCTTCCTCCCACTCCCTTCGACCAAAATGGTAGACCATGAACCCCTCGTTCACGAGTGGGCTCGAAGGATCAATTTCGACAAGTTTTCTCAATCTCTTTTGGGCCGACTCAAAATCTCCGACCTCCAAGCAGACGTAAACTGCCGACACGGTAATTATCGAGGATAGTGGATCGAGCTCCTCGGCAAGCATCATTTCGGAAAAAGACTTGTCTTTGAGTCCCAAAGTTGCGAGACAATTTGCATACCAGTGATGCGCGGTCGCGTAGCTTGGGTTCAGTGAAATTGCCCTCCTGAACTGTTGTTCTGCTTCGCGAAACTTGTACTCGTAAATCAATTCCTCAGCAAGAGACACCCTCGCTTCAGCAATGTCAGGATCAAGTTCGAGAGCTTTCTTGATGTACGACTTTGCCTCTTCGAGTGACTCCGGTATCGGTGAAAGCAAGTAATCGCCGAGCAGCATGTGGATGTCTGCGAGCCCGGCGTATGCGAGAGCGTATGACGGATCTTCTTTTACCGCGATTTCGAACTGTTCCTTTGCCCCGCGGATGGCTGTTTCAGATCTATCGTGGAGGAGGGATCGACCCTTGAGGTAAGCAACGTATGCGGCGAGGTTCTCGGTTCCCTTCTCCTCGATCTTCATCTGCTCGCGAGCGAGCAGCGTCAATTTGAGCGAGTCTGCGACACTTTTTGCAATGTCGCTCTGGATAAGGAAAACATCGTCGAGATTGCGATCATACTGATTTGACCAAAGGTGTTCTTGGGTCGCAACGTCGATTAACTGGATTGCCACGCGGATCTTGTTTCCAATCTTACGAACGCTTCCTTCGAGAATGAAAGAGACCTGAAGCTCCTGTCCCATCTCGGCTGCGTCTTTGTTTGTCACTCCCTTGAAGCGGTTGACCGAGGTCCTTGCAATTACGCGGAGCTCCTTGATCTCTGAAAGCGTTGAGATCAGCTCTTCCGTCAGCCCGTCCGAAAGATATGCATCGTTTGGATCAGGACTGATGTTAGAGAATGGTAAGACAGCTATGCGATTTCTTGGATCAGCAGACTTTGATTCTTTCTCCTCTCGCACCCAAGGCAGAACAATGAGGTACAGATCTGTTTTTGGTTCTACGTTTTTCAACCTCTGCTGAGGCAATTTCAAAACTGGGTACCTCAGCTTGTTCTTTATCTGAGAATAGACCTGCTCAGATATGCAAACTCCTCCTGCCTCCGCATAATGTTCTATTCGCGAAGCAATGTTGACCGCGTCTCCATAGATGTCGTTGTTTTGAAAGACCACATCCCCGACGTGAACGCCTATCCTCAGGAAAACTCTCTCGTGCTCTGGAGAATTCCTGTTTTGCTCCCAGAACGCCCGCTGAATTTCCACCGCGCAGATGACGGCCTCAAACGTGCTGTCAAACTCTAACAGGAACGCATCTCCGATTGTCTTTATCTCCCTCCCGCGATGAGCCACCACCACCGACCTCACGAGCGAGTTATGTTTTTCAAGAAGGGAGAGAGCTAGAGATTCGTCCCTCTGAGTTAGAGCAGTATATCCTACGATGTCGGTGAAGACAACTGCAGCCAGTCTTCTCACGGTCTCGCTCATATGCAAAACAAATACTGCGAACCTGTAATTAAAAACAGTATCCGATTCTTGCCATCAAACGAAAGATTCATACTCAGAGTAAAACTCTGGCAGATCCGATTGTGGAATAAATGAAAACCCTCGTTGTCGGCTCGGATGAAGTAAGAACCCTACTTCCAATGGAAGATTGTGTATTAGTCATGCGGAATGCCATGGCTACACTCGCCAGGGGTGATGTGGTTTTACCACTGAGGCAGGCCGTACGACTACCGAACAAAAAGGGTATTCTGGGTATGATGCCCGCGTACTTCGGTGGAACCCAACCTGTCGTAGGTATCAAAGTAGTGACGGTATTCCCCGGGAATCATGGCACGAAATTTGATTCCCACCAGGGCGCGATTCAATTATTCGAAACCGATAACGGACAATTGTTGGCGATCATCGATGCTGGATCGATTACTGCTATTCGCACGGCCGCAGTAAGCGCGGTCGCGACCGACCTGCTCGCAAAGAAAGTTTCCCGCAGGCTGGCCATCTTTGGATCAGGGACTCAGGCAAGGATGCACCTTCAGTCGATGCCGGTTGTAAGGAGTTCCATAGATGAGGTTAGAATATGGTCTCGAAACCATGATCATGCCCTAAAATTTGCGAAAGACACCTCTTCTAATCTGAGAGTAGAGGCATTCGAGAGTGCCGAAGAGGCTGCAAAAGGCGCGGACATTATCTGCACTACGACGGCAGCAACTTCGCCGATATTGAAGGGAGATTGGATCTCAAAAGGCGCTCATATTAATGCCGTTGGAGCATCGGTTCCCCCGTTCCGCGAGCTCGACTCCAGCGCAGTAGCAAGGAGCAGCTTTTTCGTCGACCGTCGCGAGTCTGCAATTGAAGAAGCTGACGATTTCAGAATCCCGAAGAGTGAAGGTCTGATAGGTGATAGCCACATCAAGTGCGAGATCGGAGATATTCTGATAGGTACAAAGAAGGGGAGGACGAGCGAGGATGAAATCACAATTTTCAAATCTCTGGGTCTGGCAATCGAAGACCTCGCCGCCGCGCAGCACGTCTACTTGAAAGCACTAGCAAAAGGAACCGGAACGTGGATCGATTTTGTTGCCAACAGACGAGAATAGGTGAATCCATTGTCATCCCTTCTAAAACTGACACAGGCGCAGGAAGACGCCCTAAGAAGAATAAACCTAAAGTCAATTGAAGAAGCTGCAAGTAAAACCTCCAAATACTATTACAGAACTCCGCTTTACTATTCGAGAACTCTCTCCTCGCTTTCTTCCACTGACTCGTACCTGAAACTGGAATGCTATCAACCGATACGCGTCTTCAAGATCCGCGGAGCTCTGAACAAGATATTACGTCTGGCGGAAAGCGGTTCCAAGAAATCCATTGTAGCATTTTCCGCCGGAAACCACGGCCTCGCCGTTGCATACGTTTCTGAGATGGTCGGGATAAGTGCGACAATCATCGTACCGGTTACTGCGAACGAAGCAAAGGTTAGGGCAATAGGCGAGTACAAGAACGTAAAACTGATCAAAGCCGGGAAAACCGTGCACGAGCTTTCTGCTTACGCTAATGAAATCGTGGAAAAGGAGGGCGCGATCCTGGTTCATCCGTTCGGAGATCCTGATGTGATCTGTGGACAGGGAACAATTGGACTGGAAATAAACGAAGACTTGCCTGATGCGGACGCCGTTCTCGTCCCCGTAGGAGGAGGCGGATTGATCAGTGGAATCGCTGCTGCGATCAAGGCCAGAAAGACTCACTCCACCAAGATCATAGGTATTTGCGCTGAGGGTGCACCTGCAGCCTACAAGTCGTTCAAGGAGAAGAGAATTGTTTCACAGGCGCCCAATACGATTTCGGACGGCATGTCGGCATCCACAACGGAACCGCTGAATTTGAAACTGATGCTGGATCTAGTTGACGAAATGGTGCTCGTGAGCGATGACGAAATCAAACAATCCATGAAGTTCATGATAAATGACTTGCACATAATGGTTGAACCCGCCGGAGCGGCGCCAGTCGCTGCCGTCCTCAACAAGAAAGTTCCGTCGAAGGGCAAAATAGTCTCTGTGATAAGTGGTGGAAATGCCAACCCGACTTTATTGAAGGATGTCCTAACAAATTCGTAGTGATTCCTTGCGCAAGAGATTCCTCCTCCCAACTTTGTTTCTGGCATTTCTACTCGTTTCATCTAACCTCTTTCCTCTATCCAGAGGAGCGGCTGGAACACGGACCCCCATATCGCACGTTGTTTTTGTGATGATGGAAAACCACAGCTTCGACAATTTTTTCGGGACCTATCCTGTTGCAAATGGGGTAAATAATTCTCAGATTGAGACGCCGGCCAATCTCTTGAATCTCCCAAACGCGCCGAGCCTCGTTGAGGTACCAAGCGGCAATTCTTCTACCGAGAACCCGAACGAAGGCTTCGACACCTATCATTTCGACTGGGACAACGGGAAGATGGATCGGTTTGCCCAGTCTTCCGGCGCGCAATCGATGACGTATTTCACTTCAGCTCAGCTCGCAATCGAGTGGGACTGGGCGGAGGAGTATTCCATGGGCGACATGTATTTCTCAAGCGTGCTCAGCGATACAAATCCAAACAGGCTAATGTCGCTCGCGGGACAAACACCTGTTAGCGCCGACTATGGACCTCCGCCTTACTTGTCGGTCAATCAAACGATCATGTACCAGCTTTCGAACAGTGGAGTGAGCTGGGGTTACTATATCAGCGACCCGAGTGCAGACTGGTTTCCACTAAACTATTTTTCTGGAATTAACGAATACTCCCAGAACATCCAGAGCTGGACAAGTTTCTTCTCCAGTCTTCAAAACGGGACTCTTCCTTCAGTCTCCTGGGTCATGCCGGTCGGTGGTGGAGAGACACACGTAAGCCAGCATCCATCAGAAAATGTGACCGAAGGTGAGCTCTGGCTTTCAAACGTGGTAGACTCGGTGATGCAAAGTCCATACTGGAACAGCACGGCAATTTTCATAACATACGACGAGGGAGGCGGATACTACGACCAAGTTCCCCCACCCTCTGTTGATGGAACGCAGCTCGGCTTTCGCGTGCCCTTCCTAGTCATATCGCCCTACGCAAAAGAGGGCTATGTTTCATCAACCGTTCTGAACCACGGCTCGATACTTGCTTTCATCGAGTACAACTGGGAGCTTCCCGCCCTAGGCGGATTTGTCGCCAGCTCAAACATCCCTCTAGACATGTTTGACTTTAATCAGAGCTATCCCGATGGGTCTCTAGTTAGAGCACCTGTTGTTGTACCACAATCTGCGAGTTTTCCGCTTCCATTCCAGATTCCCACAAGCAGCCTTCCGTATACCAGGTCGGGATCGTCCTCCATCGTCCTCAACTCGTCAATTGCGACTTCGATTCCCACAACTCAGTCAAGGACTTCGAGTGGATTACCCAGTACAACTTTTCTCTCTTCGACCACAAGTAGTCAATCAAGCACTCCTGCTTCATCGATTCAACTCGGAAGTATTTCGATTGTGATGGTGATTTTCCTACTAATTTCAGGTACCCTTGTTGTAACAAGGCTGCGAAGACAATCGAAAAAGACGTGAACTATGGCGCAGTGGCAAACACAATCCTCCTGACCTGTTCCCTAAGCCCAGCATAGTCAACATTCCCCGCCCCGAGTTTATCGGGGAGATGAGTTGGAAAGAGCGGATAGTATGCGTATGGTGGAGTGGGGTTTGGTATGGGAAGGTTCACCCCAGCGTTTCGATACTCCTGGAGCCTCTGCCTCACTTCATTCTCCGTTCCGCAGAGCGTTACCTCTTTTGCCATTTCATCGGGAATATGTTTGACAGCTCCCTTTACATCTCCCTCCATCATCTTCTTTGTGACCTGCTGCACGTTTTCCGAGAAACCGAGATCGCCTAAAATTGTCTGGTACGACGGTGACGATCCGACCGCGACTGTAAATACGGCAACTAGTGGCTTGATCATTTCATATCTTTCCCCAGTGCCGTCAATCAGAGTCGGAAGACCGAGTGCTATGTCGAACTTGTCCCGTGAAAGATCGCGCCCACTTTTCTCTGCGCCCTCTTTGAGTCGCGGGATGAGTTTTTCCTTTACATATCTTACCGAGTAAAAATATCCCAGAACTCCATCCGCGACCTCTCCCGCAACTCTCTGTAGCTGGGGCCCGATCGCAGCAACATATATCGGAATCTTTGGAGATTTCGGCTTGACGGTCAGGACAAATCCCCTGATGTCGAAGATCTTGCCCTTGAAATGAGTAACATTGAACGGATTCTCCAGTATCTTTCTAACACTCTGGACGTACTCCTTCATCCTCGTCACCGGCCGCTCGAATTTTCCACTGTGCCAGAGTTCGACGTAGGGCCTCGCCTGAGTTCCAAGACCCAGTATTGCCCTCCCTCCAGAAAGCTCGTCTAGACCCGCAATACTCATGGCCATAAGGGCGGGGCTCCTCCCATAAATTCCAACGACGCCCGTCGCGAGTTTGACCCGTTTTGTGTTCATTGCAGCAGCGGTAGCGAGACTGAAGGCATCAGACCAGGTAATCTCCGGCATCCATATCGAGTCGAAGTTGTGCTCGTCAGCAAGTTTTGCAAAGTGAAATGTGTCTTCCAGAGAGAGGCTTTCGAGGAATATTCCCGTACGATCCATTTTCGAGAGGAACGCATGACCAAGGTTGATTTATGTCTTAAGTTGCGGAGTCAGCATCGCGAGGATTATCGGTCAAAGTCTTTTTTGAGGACGACTGTTTTCTCTCGAAGAAAAGTTCAGCAATCAATGCGATGAATATGAAGAATGCGATAACCTCATTGTATGGTTGTTCGGTGACGTACCCCAAAAGTGGGAATTGAAGTACGACCTTGCCAAGGTACATCGATTGGTTGATGCCAGTGTCAATTTCTGGAATCGAGTAAGAGTTGTCATCACCCTTAGTAGTGACGACCTTGTTTCCGTTTGTATCCGTCCGAATATCGACAATCCTGTGAATCACGAAGCACGGGTTGGATACTTCTCCGGTCAGAGTAGAAGCCGGCGAGCTATCGCACGGAGACAGCAGGGAGAGTTGAGTAGTGTGAACGATGACATCCCCCAGCTTCAGCTGATCGAAAGGAACCTTGTCGATGAGGGCGATTGTACCGGGCAGTATAGTCGGCTGCATGCTCGTTCCGGTCACTATCGTGAATGGCGAGTTCTCCTGAGTTGCGACAACTATCAGGCCGTAGCCCGCGATGATTGCGAATATGGGAATAAAATAAACGAGCACCCGAAGGTATCGCAATCTTGATTTTTTCGGCTGAGATAACTGCCCTGCACCTGATCGTCTAAGACAAGCACTAAGTTCAGAAAAGACTATTTCTAAATTGTGGGTAAGAAGCTAGGTCATCGCGCGGTCTCGCCGAGCAACCACTTTTTCTTTGCGTCTTCCACGTAGTTGCTGAGCTTATAATCGTCGCGTTTCTGGAAGCTGAGTCCCATATTGTGATATAGAGCCTGTGCGCATCGCTCCTCGATAAGTTTCGCGCCGAGCGTGAACATTTTCTCCAAGGAGAGAGTATACCTCGCAATATCTTTCGAAGCTATGGAAGGATCAAGGTAAAACTCGACCGCGATTGCGGTCTCGCGTCCAACGACACTTGCAATCCCTTCCTGGACTGATCTTTTCAAAACGCTGTTGAAGGTTTCTCCAGACTTTTTCTCACTCAAGGCTGGTTTTTACCTCCATCTCTTTTCGGCGGAATGGCATTTTCTTTCGCGAGCCATTCCGGTGTGGTGTTACTCGAGCTCGTGGCGGCTCTGTAATATCGTGACAGCATGAACACACCGAAGGCGATCATCGCTACCGTATGGATTTCCAGCCCAAGAATCTGCAGAGATGCAGATGCAGAAATTATGTTCAATAGCAGGAGCGATCTCAAAAGCTCTGCCGCGATCCAGACAATAATGAAGATTGAAAGTTGAGTCTGCAGGCTCCTAATGCTCTTGGAGACTATCGCCAGTCTTGCAAATAGCATGAAAGCGATTATGAGCGATACCGGAACGAGGTATGTTGCCGTCTCGGGGAGCGCCAAAAGAAAGAGAGAGAATGCGACGATGCGGTTGCTGTAGTACATCCCGAGCATTACAAGAATTAGAGCAGTTGCAAGATCAAGGTAAGGCGCGTAATCGTAATAGGATGTCAAATAGGACAAATGATAGAATCCGTGAAGTATTCCAAACGCCGCAAGCATGATTGTCATGTTTCGAAGGGATGCAACTTTTACTCCCCTGATTAAAGTGAGCAGCACTACTCCGGGTATGATTACTGCAAACGCGCTGGTAAGGTCAAGAATTGTAAAAAGATCAACCAAGTTGACGAAACCAGCTTCTGGGAAAGTGTTGTAGAAAATTTGGATTTGATTTATATTAAGATGGTAGTGAAATGATTCGGAGCTAAAATCCGGATTCACAGTGAAGTAGCTATATATCCCGATATAGCGGACTTGAGAGACTGCTGCTCTCACAGTGAACGCAATTTTTCAAAAAAACGCTAGGAATTTTGCATTCCTTATGTTGCTTTTTGGGGCAGGCTTGATTTTTCCTTCGGCCTCTCAACACTCCGCTTTCGCGAGTTCGAGTACGTACCTGCCGCCTAAATCACCAGTAATTAACGTCAACCTCACGACCTCCCAGGTACTGAGGATAGTAGTGCCCGGATCGTCGAACGTTAGCGTGCTTTCCCTTACTGGCGGCCAATATGATCTTGGGCTGTACAAATCCGGCACCAAGGCTGATCTTCTGTTTACTCCGGTTCAAATCGCAAATTACTCGATGGTGGTAAACGTTTCTTCTTCGACCTCAAACTATGCGGACCTGGGCCTGCTCAGCTCGCCGACAAATTCCTGGACTAAGAACATCACCGGCACAGGAAATCTGATCTTGGATATTGCGATAACAGTTCTACCGCAACCAGTTACGGCGGCCTCAGGCTGGAACCCTCTCTTTGGTTTTACTGGGATAACCCTTGGAGGTCTCACCATCAATGCCACCGATTTCCTTGCTATTTTTGCGATATTCTCGGTCATCCTTCTGGTTGCTGGCATGAAATTCAGCC
>DATNHH010000341.1:0-6634 GCA_035605055.1 Nitrososphaerales archaeon | reverse complement strand
TAAATTACAAGGTAGCTCGAGCGGTGAAGCGCGATAGTAGCAATACCAAATATAGTTATGAAAATGAGGGAAAGAGGTAGTTTAGCAATGAGTCCAATTACGAGTAGTGCCGAAGCTGAGACGACGATCGCGGTTACTACGACATTATCGTTCCTATTGAGGATCCGTTTTGCTTCACCGATATTCCCCTGAGAGTAGTAGAACGAAAACAATCTGTTAAACGCCTGCGTCGATCCTTCGGAAATGAGAATCCCAAGAAATACTCCCGACAAGAAAGACGTGGTGATCTGGACCGGAAGAACTCTCGTCATCCATAGCGAAACTCCGAATATGAGCAAGACTCCGAGCATGCCAACGATCGGGAATGCAAGAGCCAGACCTTCAAGAAACCTGGTAGCGGCTCCTTTGATCCTTGAAACGGGTTTGATTTGTTGAGGAACAAATGATTCTGCCTTGTAAAAGTCAAGAAAGTCGAAGATATATCTCGCAAAATCTGAAAGGCTTACAAAACCGAAACTAGCGACGTCAGAATCATTGTAACCGAGAACCTCTAGGAAAACTACGACGTCGGTCACACTGGTGATGTTTCCCTGGATTTCAGAGACAGACCTTGCTGCTTTCTCCGCATATAACCATGCATCCCTAGGCATTGCTGAATAGACAGCATCGCTCTCTAGCAAGATGACTCGCCTAATTCCCGATCTGGGGAGCTACTTCCTGTAGATCTTTCAAGTATTCAACGACTTCCGACAAACCATCTTCCAGAGGAACGCTGGGAGAGTACCCGAGGGACGATCTGATCTTTCTGATATTTGCGCGTCCATTTCTCACGTCCCCTATGCGAGCCGGAGCAAACATGAATTCGAGATCATTTTTCCCGGTCGCGCTCCTAAGAATCTCCGCGATCCGAATAACTGTTGTTGATTTTCCAGAAGCGACGTTGAAAACTTGTCCCACTGCTTCGTCGGAGCTCATGGCAAGGAAGTTAGCCTGGACAATATCTTTGACATTGACGAAATCTCTGGTCTGCAGTCCATCCCCCATTATCGTCGGACGGGTATTGCTCAGCAAGTCTCTGATGAAAATTGTGATTACTCCGCTATAGTCGCCTAACTTTTGCCTCGGCCCGAAGATGTTGAAGTATCTGAGCATCACAGGTTCCAGTCCAAAAGAAACTCGATATGCGTGGAGATAATCTTCGATCGCGAGCTTTCCTGCCCCGTATGGAGAAGCCGGTCTGCAAAGAGTCGTTTCTGGAACATCGCCGTTAACCACTCCGTAGACTGCGGCAGATGAAGCGAAAATGAATCTCTTTATCTCGTGCCGGACGCAGTAGTTCATCAGATCAAGAGTCATGTTGACATTTACTTCGTGGACGTATTCTGGATTCTTGATCGACGTAGGAACACTCGCGATAGCTGCCTCGTGGAATACTACATCGATTTTATTCCCTACTGGGATAGAAGCTAAAGATTCTCTTAGGTCTCCACGGATAATGTGAAGCAGACTGTCGGATTCGATTGACCACAGATTTTCAATTGATCCGGTAGACAAATTGTCAATTACAAAGGTCTCAATTCCTTCGCCGATCAATTCTTCCACGAGATGGCTGCCAACGAAGCCAGCCCCGCCGGTTACGAGGGCCGTCGAAATAGCTTTCATGTTGCAATCACCGTTCCCTCAATAGAAACTGTCCCCCTTCTCTGGAGCGCTTCCTCGTACAATTTCCGGTAGTTCTGTATCGACTGCTCCAGGGTGAAACTCTGTCTAGCTCTCTTCATCGCTGCCATGCCGAGATCGTTTCTAAATTTCTCGTTTCTCAGCAAGTTGACGATCGCATCAGCGATTTCTGCGGGGCGTCGGCTCTTCACCAGTATTCCGCAACCATCGAGTGCTTCTCGCACACCTCCAACGTCGGTTGCAACGACGGCCTTTCCACACGACATCGCCTCAATGACTGAAAATGGGAATCCTTCGGTAATACTACTCGACACGACGATGTCGCCTAAATTGTAAGCCTTTTCCGGTTGATTGATCGGACCCATGAACTGAATACTGTCCTGCAGGCCCAGTTGATTCACTACCTTGACGCATTTCTCAGAATATTCCAGATCTGTCGATGATCCGTAAATGAGACAGGTAAGTGATGGGATTTCATTCTTTGCAATGTTTATTGCGCTGACAAGACATACAATATCTTTGAAGGAGTCGACTCGTCCGACGTAGACGATCACCGGGTTCCTGGGTGGTTTGGGAAGAGGAAGTGGTCTAAATTTTTGAGTGTCAACACCGTTGTAGATTATCCTGATCTTTGATTCGTCTGCGCCCAACATTTTCTCCCAAACGGCGTTCGCACTACAAACCGGCGCGATGAAATCCGCTTTTGAGTACAGTGCCTTTACTATGTTCTGTGATAGAATTTTTGCGAATACCTTTGAAGGTTCATCGAACAGATATGCGCTGTAGTAGAGTAGAAGCTCCCTAAAGGCAACTCCGTGCTCGGTCAGGATTAACGGACAATTGTTCTCGCTTTTTCCAACAATGCCCAAGAGAGAAGGTAGCCACACTAGTGAGCAATGTATGATGTCTACTTTGGGAACGTCAACTGAAAGAAGTTGTACGTTTCTCTGGATCATCTGGAATGCGGACAGAGCCGATTTCATCGACATGTGTTTGTAGACAGGATCAGCTTCGATACACTCGAAGAATGTTTCCCAGGTTGACAGATCCTCCAAACACTTTTTCGAATCGTACGCCCCGAAAAGATTGTGTAGTTCCAAGACTTGATCACAGAATTTCACAGCGTCGAATTTTTCGGAAATTACGTTGGAAAGAAAATCTCTGAACAAGGGAAGGAACTGTTTTTTGATTCTTGAACTCTTGGTTCGGAGAATCTTTGGAAAGAGATTTGATGTATCGCTGTAAAATTCCTCATATCTGTTTGATCCGTAGGTGGGCAGCTCGATTACAGTCTTGACGTTGGCTGGGACTGTGTAGTTTCCATTACTGTTCGAGTTGGATAAGAAATTCATGATCGTGAATTTCCAATCCGACATTTTTTCGATCAGAGCTTTCTCCCACGTGTAAACGCCCCCCGAAGCAAAATTCGGATAGGAATCCCAATTAACTAACAATACGTGCTTCATTGAAATCCGACTCCGATTCGTAGACTAGATGATCCAGCTCTTCTGGTTTCTCAACGGCGTTTGTCCGGACCAACTGGACAAAGCCCCGTATTGAATACTGGATTTTTT
Organism: Nitrososphaerales archaeon; assembly: GCA_035605055.1. Lineage (GTDB taxonomy): Archaea > Thermoproteota > Nitrososphaeria > Nitrososphaerales > CADDZS01 > DATLTL01. The sequence goes on along the minus strand of DATNHH010000341.1, from coordinate 3,380 downwards.
GAAGATCTGTTATGTTATTTTGTTGAAGTTCGGCATTTTGCTTGAGCTTTGACTTCGCAATTTGTACATTTTCCTTCCGATTTTCCAAGACCTCGAAAATTGTACGAGTTTCGAACCGGTCAACTCGAGTTGCGAGCTCCTCATATTTCCTTGAAACTCGGTCGCTGCTTTCGTGATCGGAAACAAGTACATAGTACTCGTATGCATGAATCAACATCCAGAGAGATTCTCTTATTGATCGCCCCATCGCGAGATCGGCATTTCTTTCATAGAGAGATGCCGACACCGAATACAAATCAACAGCGTCACCAAAATCTTCCAAATCAACGAGACAGGAAGCAGCACAAGTTGCGCTCATTGCGGCTCGTGAGAGGAAACCCCTAGTAACACATTTTGTAGCGTCCTCGAGATAGAACAAAATAGCAGAAGAGTAATTGTGAGAATCTTCAGATCTAACTGCATTAAACCATGTATTTCGCTCGTCGGTTAACGAATCCATCCAAGTTTTTACTTTCAAGAACTGCCCGAAACGAACTACGGTGCACAGTCAAATTAAACCGATAGTGATCTTGATCTGTAACATTTCATCAGTCAAAGGTTCTGCCTTTCATAAGAGGTCAACATGGTAGCTGTAACGGTTTCAATGTGTTCTATCATAGGCTACTACGGGCCAGGCTCAGCTGCAAAAGTCATTGTTGATGGATTGAAGAAAATGGAGTACAGAGGGTATGACAGCGTTGGGGTTTCCACTCTATGTGATGATCGCATTGAAACTAGAAAGAGCATTGGAAAAGTAGCCGAGGTAAACGAATCGCTACGTTTGTCTTCTATGCGTGGAAGAATTGGAATCGGGCATACAAGATGGGCGACCCACGGCGGAGTTAGCAGCTCGAACGCTCATCCTCACTGCTCCAACTCCAACAAGATTTCAATCGTTCATAATGGAATTATCGAGAATTATCAGTCCATTCGGCAACAACTTCGAGGAGAAGGATTCATCTTCAAGAGTCAGACCGACAGCGAAGTCATTGCAAACCTCCTGCAGAAGAATTTGGAGCTCACGGGTAGCATCCGGGAATCGATGCTTCGAACATTGTCCAAGCTCAAGGGAAGCTATGCATTCATCGCCATTTTTGAGAACGGCACGGTGGCGGCAGCACGATATCGCGAGCCTCTGATTATCGGGCTGGGACAATCCGCCTACTACCTCTCCAGTGATGTTCTGGGTTTCGCAGATCATGCAGACGATGCGATATTTCTTGGCGACAAGGAGATGGTCATAATCAGACCTACTGGAATGGAAATCATGAACTTCGATGGAGCTCCCATTCCACGGGCTGTCACGAAAATCGCTCATGAGCTGCTTACGGTGCAGAAGGGAGAATTTTCTCACTATACACTGAAGGAGATATTCGAACAACCATCGACGATCATGCGCACATCAGGTACCGAGTGGTACGATTCTGAAACAATGCTAGATCGCTTGAGGGAGTGTAAAAGTCTCTATCTTGTCGGGAGTGGGACGAGCTACAATGCCGCAGTAATAGGAACTTATTTGCTCTCAAAGTACGCAAAGAAGAGAGCCGAGCCGATGATTGCAAGTGATGTCCAGTTCCTCCCACATTTTCTCGATCAGGAAGCTGTTTTGCTTGCAATTTCGCAAAGCGGCGAAAGCGCAGACATCCTGAACGCAGCCAACATTGCGAAGGAGAACGGTGCAGAAGTAATGTCAATCGTCAATTCGCTTACTTCCTCGCTATTTCGCGAATCATCGTTTTCCATAGGCCTCAATTGTGGACCGGAAATAGGGGTCGCTGCTACAAAGAGCTTTACCTCGCAACTTGCTATTCTATACAAGCTCGCGTCTAAATTATCGGATGGAAAAATAAATCCGAATTTCAAAGAGGTTTCCATTGCGATGTCGAAAGTCCTTTCAAACTCTTCGAAAATAAGTAGGATTGCAGAAGAATTTGAAAATGTTTCAGACATTTACCTCTTAGGGCGCGGGATACATTTTCCAATAGCTCTGGAAGGTGCTCTGAAGATCAAGGAAATATCTTACATCCACGCCGAGGGGCTGCCCGGCGGAGAATTGAAACACGGACCGCTGGCTCTCATGAATGAGGGTGTTTACGTGATATTGATCAATCCTGAGGATTCTACTTATCGCGATACATTGACTGGAGCTCACGAGATTAAAGCACGTGGCGGAAAAATTATCGGCATATCCAATACCTGCAACGAAGTCTATGATAGGTGGATTGAAGTTCCCACGATAGACGAAGCAATGTTTCCGATCATCGAGAGCATTCCGCTTCAACTGTTGGCTTACTATGCGTCAATTCAAAAGAAAGCCGATCCCGACTATCCAAGAAACCTGGCCAAATGTGTCACCGTTCGGTAGACGATTGTTAGGGTAGTTTCTACCTCAGTCTTTGCACAGTAGTTTCAATCCTAACTGAATTAATGTAGCATACCTCCAAGCTGACTGAATTGCGACACATTTTCCTTTTCATAACTTGTTTCCTAGTATTCGCATTGCTGGTATCAGGATTCCCACTTTTCATGAAATTAGGAATGCAGAGCGTGACAGCTGATTCAGCGGTTACTTTGACCCGGGCTCAATCCGGTCTCGTCTTTGAAGATCCACTCAACGTCACACAAACCCAGACCCAGCTGGAATCGCTGACCAATGGCAACTGGTCGTTTGGCGGACACTACGATTCTTCCCATCTAAATTACTCCGATCAAGGCTGGGTGTATTCGGGAAACGGAACAACTAACAATGTCAACGTTGGCTTTTTTGAAAATACCGAGGGATTAAACATCGGGGTCAGAGCAGTTTCAAGCGGACCCTATACCGGGATTTATGCAATCTCGCCGCCTTCTGACGCGCAGTTATTTCACTCCGTGATTACATCAACTTACAAATCCATCCCGGGAGGATTTTTGCAGATCGGCCTCTACGTCAGGGCTGCATCAGGTGACACCAACTATGTGACATGCGCGGCGGTCTCAAGTTCTGCCGGCACCCGCTGGGAGATCATCCACGGAACAGGCAATCCGACGGAGGCAACAAACTTTGACTACTTGTGGATCGACAATGCAACCAATCAACCGTCGACCGCAGATTGCACTCTGGTTACGAATGGGAACAACTATCTCGCCGTTTATTTGAACAATAATCTAGTTTATCAAAACAGCAGTCTTTCTCTCGGAATACAAAAGCCGGTAGAAGCGTATCTTGGTGTAGAATCATCCTACAATCTAGAAAAATTCTGGGGAGTCTGGAATAATTTCTATTCAACTAAGGCGGGGACAATCGAAATGATAAATCTCCCTGCTAATTCGACGAACGTTTCAATAGTAAACCAAACCGG
>DATNHH010000340.1:0-5058 GCA_035605055.1 Nitrososphaerales archaeon | reverse complement strand
CAATGAAAACCCGAACAGGACACCCAAAGGAACATGGGTAAAAACCAGTGAATGAAACAAGTAACAACTACGTAAGATTTGTCACCATGGTGAAAATCTAGTTCTGCTTACTACAAGTTAACTTGAAGTTAACGTTAAATTAACGTTTTATCAAGACTGATCGTACTTCGTTTCTTCGAGCGATTTTTCCTTCTCTTCAACTTGATTCGAAGGTGGCGGCATTGAGGGTTTTCCAGAAGAAAAGTCTCCCGACGAGGGAGGAGCGTCCTTCTCTTTTTTGAAGACACCCCAACCCGCCTTGTATCCACACGAGGGACACTTTATTGCACCCATCGGACCAATCGAAAAGCCTACTCCAAACCTTCTCTCCGTGAAAAAGGGTCTCGGAAAATGATTCCCGCAGTTTGGGCATACTACTATTGTGGCCACGGTTCGCGCCTGAATCTTAGGTGGAATAAAAGACCGTATTTACATCTTCATGCCCCTCAGACGAAATTTCCTGAATGGAAAATTGAAACTGATCGGAAATTCGTTGTTACTTCTTGGAGACTAGCTACTACTGCTAGGAATTCAATAGCTGATCCTTGATCTCGGGCAGCGACTTGCCGTATTCAGTGTATAGTCGGAATACGTAATCCTCCGGAGTGTCAGTGCAAAATATCGGGATCCCCTTTGCGATTGCGAACCCGATTTCCATCGAAGTACTGGAGCCAATGTAACCATTCGTATTTACAACAAGAACGAACGTACTTCTTGCAATCGCGTCAAAGTTCTTCTCCTGGAGTTGCTTCGGGGTACCCGCCTCTCCTTTCAGATAGACAAATCCGTTTGTCGAAGATTTCTTTACTGCGTATTTTGGAATCAAAACTTCGATCCCGAGCTTCCTGCACTCCTTGATCAACTTGTGCATCTTCTTCAGATGCCGGTGGTAGCTGCCGCAGATGGAGACGGTTATCGGATCCTGATTACGAATTCTGTCCGCCGTCAGGGCGTCTCTCATCAAGCCGGGAACCTGCTGAGTCTTTGCAATTGCCTTCATTAGATCGTTCTTTGGCCTCTCTATGCAAAAGGGAAATATCTCTTTGCCGGTTCGCTGGATACATTTCCAACCCGACAAAAATAATACGTGAGACAAGACATCGCAGATTCAGATCGCCAAGTTGAAAACTTCAAGCACAAACATCACCTTCAAGTGCTCCGACGGTACGGAAATGCTCGCGTGCCTTTCCGCTCCATCAGATATGAGCAGTATGCGGCCTGGAATCATCGTGATACACGAAGCCTATGGATTGAACCAGCAGATCAGGGGCGTCGCGAGGAGGTACGCCGAGCAGGGATTTGTTGCACTCGCTCCGCACCTGTTTGCAAGAAACTCCGATCTCATGAACGAGAAGAATATCGAAAGCGCGATGAAACACCTCTGGGGACTTTCACCGGAGAAAAGAAGAGATCCCAACGCGATGCTGGAATTAATGAAGACAATGCCCGAGACCGACAGAAAGGTATTCGAGATTTTCTTTGCCGGGCGGGAAGCGATGGAAAAACAGATGGTCAGTGACCTCATGAATTGCAAGGATTATCTCCGGGGTCTGAACTCGGTGGATGGGGAAAAACTGGGCCTCACCGGTTTCTGTCTCGGGGGTGGGCTCACCTACCAGCTCTCGACGATTTATCCGTTCGCCTGCTCTGTTCCGTTTTACGGGGCAAACCCAAAACCCATCGAATCTGTCTCCAAAATAGAGGGGCCTGTTCTCGCGTTTTACGCGGGTGAGGACGAGCGGGTAAACGCAGGAATTCCAGAAATTGTTGAAGCTATGGTGAAGTACAAGAAGGACTTCCAAATGAAGATATACAAGGGAGCGCAACATTCTTTCTTCAACGAAACGAGACCCGTCTATAACAAAGCCGTTGCCGATGATGCCTGGGAGACCACAGTTGCATTTTTCAACAAGCACTTGAGAAAGTAAAGTGCTTCCTAACGGATTCGATCTTCGATGCCTGAAGAATCTGCGAAACCAAAGAAGGACGAAAGGTTCCTACTGTGGGACTGCTTCGTTAACTGGTCGATTACTCTAGAAAAAATTGAAAAAACAAAAATTTCGAAATAATTTTTTTCGCATTTATCAAACTTTAGCGCTTTGCGATCGGACAGACGACCTCAACCCGATCTCCCCTGATTCCGTAGAACTTTTTGTACAGGTTCAAAGTCGTGTCGCAATGGCTCGGGATGAATCTCAGTCGATCGCCTAACTTCGGTCTCTTCGCATCCTCCTCGAACTTCAAGACGCCGTGCTCGTCTCCGCCGGGAAAATATTTTGCACTAATTCCGATGGGATGCGCCATCCCGTCCCAACCAAAAATCTGGTACTCGACGGAGGCTGACTTCCACCCCATATCCACGATAACACGGTCATCCGGAGTGCTCACAACCGTGGATAGGATGTTGAGGGAATTCTTGAAATCAGTTCCGCAAGTCTCCATCATGTTGTATCTGTGGTCCATCATCACATACGAGCCAGGCTGGATTTCCGTTACTCCTTCAAACTCAGCTGCGATGTTATACGTTCCAGTTCCGCCCGACGTTACTATCTCCGGTTCGAAGCCATCCTTCTTGACCGCATCGATACTCCGGGAGATTCCCGCTAGCGCTTTGTGATCTTCGATCTTCCTTTTCTCAATCTCCGGGATAGTGAGCTGAAGAAAGCCCTCGTACCCCATCAGTCCCTTGAAGTTGAGACCCTTAGTTCTGGAGACCGCGGTTGCGAGTTTTGCGACTGGTTCACCCGGTTCGACACCGGTTCTGTTTTGGCCGACGTTTATCTCGACGAGGACGTCAACCATAACACCTTTGCGAGCTGCTGCCCTTGCCAGAAGCTCCATCCCTTCAAGACTGTCCAACGTAGTGATAATGTCCCCATTCCTTTTGAGGCTCACGAATCGATCCAGTGAGTTTTGAGAAATAATCATGTTCGTAAGGATGACGTGGTCGATTCCACCAAGAATCATCGCCTCCGCTTCCTCCAGAGTCTGCGCACAAACTCCCAGAGCACCCGCGTCCACCTGTTTCTTTGCGATGAACGGACTCTTGTGAGCCTTGACGTGAGGTCTCAAGCCGCACTTTACAGAGCGGCAGTACCTCGCCATATTGGAAATATTTTCTTCTAAGAGATCGAGGTCGACAACAAGGCAGGGTGTGGGGAGCTCTTCGATGTTCAAGCTTAGACCGAATTATTCGAAGAAAAAATTCATTTTAATCTTTGGTGAAGCTCTGGTGAAATCACGTTTGAAATCAGAGCCGCAATGTTTCGATCTTCAGTCGGAAACCTCAGCCTCATGGGCCGAGATTCGTCGTTTCCTAGTAGTAATATGTGATTGTCAAATTCGTGGTTGATCCGGGATGATCTCCGTAGTAGACGTAGATTTGTCCAGGTCCAACTGGCAGGATGACCGACGTCGTGGAGTAGCTGAAAATGAATAAGGTAGTCGTGACGGAGAACTCTGTTGATGTCACCTGGTCTGCAGATTCCGCGAAGGTCGAATTCCCGGTTGAGGTGGAACTGATTAGGATGTATCCGGGGTAACTTGCAGTAAAGTTCAGAACCGAAAGAAAGCCGTTCTGGGGAATCGAAACCTGTTTGCTGGTCAATTCAAAGGTCTTCTCCGACATTGACGTGATCCCGTTAAGCGAAGTGACCTGGCCCTGCAGAGTGTTCAGGTTAGTTTTGTCGGTGTTAACCTGTCCTTGAAGCTGGCTAATTTGCTGAATGTCCGATGTCTCGTTAGACTGGAGCTGTGAAATCTGAGTGTTCAAATTGGAAACTTGAGACTTTTCAGCATCAAGGTTTCCCTTGAGTTCCGAGATATTTTCATTGAGTGCCAAGACCTTTGTGTTCAACGATCCGATCGAGGTGTTGTCAGATTGAACGGAAGCTCGGAGGGAGGCGATATTCTGGTTGTTAACCGAGATCGTCGATTGGAGCGAAGAAATATTCCCGTTGAGAAGTGAAATCTGGTTTTGATCCGCAGCCAAATTGCTGTTCGCGGTTGAAAGTTTGCCGGTCAGAATTGAGTTCTGGCTATTCAAATTGGAGATCTGGGTGGACGCTTGGAGATAATAATATCCAAACCCTGCAGAAAGAATTATGACAACAACTACTAGAGCGACAAGTGGAAGCTTGCCACCTTTCTTTTCATTTACCGGCGAATTCGCGACTTGCATGGCAAAACGCATTTAGAGCATTGAGAGTCAGTACTATTAACGGTTGGCAGCGTTTTCGCTTTCTATATCTCGGTATTCGAGATATTCTTTTGGGATCTTCACACGATACACCTCAAGATTACGCTAATACGTTCCAGGCCAAGGCGGAATATACTGCCTGACCCGTTTTTCTTAGTTCTAAGGAACCTGTTCCAAACGGTTCATCGACTGACCTCATTAAAAAGCAAGAATAAATTGTCGGTGAGTTCATGAAAATCGAGGAATTTACACGTGAAGATCGGTTCGATAGTTATCGATTGCACTGAATTCAACAGGATGATGACGTTCTGGCAAGAAGCACTCTATTATGTCCCCCGAGAATCTGCGGATGATGGTTGGGTTGTCCTAAGAGATCCTAAGGGAAAGAGCCCTAACATCTCCTTGAACCGGGTTTCGGAAAAAACTTCGAGCAGGAACAGTCTGCATCTAGACCTCTACACGAATGACAGAGAAGGTGAAGTGGAGCGCTTGCTGAAGATCGGGGCGACCGTCCATCCCCAGACCTATGAGCTGGATGAGGACTTTAGGGTGTTAGAAGACCCGGAGGGCAATCTCTTCTGCATAGTCCAAAAAACATGATCTAATCTTCGAATTTCTGCGCAACCTTCTGGGCGGCTAAAGTTGCAGCCTCGACCGCGTTCATTATACTCGTCCTGAACGAGCCCTTCTCAAGTTCGTAAAGCCCAGCTATTGTCGTCCCGGCGGGCGTTGTGACCGAATCGCGCAACTCCGCAGGGTGCATCTTTTTCTGGCTCAACAGATTAGCAGTGCCAGTTAGTGTTTTTGTCGCGAGCTTGAAT
>DATNHH010000339.1:0-12148 GCA_035605055.1 Nitrososphaerales archaeon | reverse complement strand
ATTCGTCTTTTCGAACTAACTTGTCCTTATTTTCATTTATTCTCCAAAGTCAACGCCAAGACTCTAATTTACGCGTGATCATGATGTCATTGTGAGCCGGCAACGCTGAAATATTGAGAATTGTTTAATGGTACTTTGGTCGTGTCTAGGCATTGTCGAGTTCTAAACTTGTAAGTGTAGTCGACGAATTTGCAACTTCTTCTGGGAGAACAATCCAATATTATTCCCTTCCTGCACTACAGAAAACTTTGGGCTCGCAAGTAACTATTTCCCGTCTACCAATTTCAATCAGGATTCTTCTTGAATCTCTTTTACGGAATAAGGACGGAAAGACGATAACAGATTCAGACGTAATTGCTCTTGCCTCTTGGAATGCATCAAGACCTGCAGATAGAGAGATTCCGTTCAAAGTCGGAAGAGTGCTGATGCAGGATCTGACGGGCGTCCCTGCTCTCGTAGATTTGGCAGCAATGAGGGACGCGGTTGTAGCGATGAATCTTGACTCTAAGATCATAGAGCCAGAAGTCCCCATCGATCTTATAATTGACCACTCGATCCAGGTTGACGCTTTTCGGAATCAATTTGCATTCCAAATCAATGCTGAGAAGGAGATCGAGCGGAATCGGGAAAGGTATGAGTTTCTAAAGTGGGCACAGCAGGCATTTCGGAAATTGAAGCTCGTGCCTCCCGACACTGGAATTTGTCACCAGGTAAATTTGGAATTCCTCGCGACCGTCGCGATGTTGAAGGACCTCGGTGGAAGTAAATCACTTGCTTATCCGGACACACTTGTAGGTACCGATTCGCATACTCCGATGATCAACGGGCTCGGCGTGCTAGGCTGGGGAGTGGGAGGCATTGAAGCTGAAGCAGCTCTTCTAGGTCAACCAGTTACATTTATCACACCCCGAGTCGTGGGTGTTCACCTTTCGGGCGAACTACTAGAAGGAGTGACCGCAACTGATGTCGTGCTTACAATAACTCAGACCCTCCGAAATCTGGGAGTAGTTGACGCATTCGTCGAATTTTTTGGTGAAGGTGTGAAGGCTCTGACAGTTGCGGGGAGAGCAACAATTTCGAACATGACCCCAGAATTTGGGGCCACCGCCTCGCTTTTCCCGGTAGACGAAGAAACACTACATTATCTTAGGCTGACTGGGCGGTCAGAATCTCACGTGGAGATTGTAAGAAAGTATTACGAAGCACAGCAGATGTTTGGAGTGCCGGCCGACGGACAGATCGATTATTCGACTGTTGTGAATATCGATCTCTCTGAGATAGAGCCCAGCGTCGCCGGACCTACATTGCCTCATGATCGGAGTTCATTAGCCAATGTTGGAAAGCATCTTCTCGATTCATTTCCTTCATTGAAAGAAAGTGGGAAGAAAGATCCTGCCAAGGTTACTCTCGATGGAAAAGACTTTCCGCTTTCAGATGGTGACGTGGTAATTGCTGCGATAACTAGCTGTACGAACACGAGCAACCCAGACGTAATGATTGCCGCGGGACTTTTGGCAAAGCGAGCGGTCGAGTTAGGGCTGAGTGTTCGGGATGTTGTGAAGACCAGTATGGCGCCGGGATCTATGGTAGTTACGGAGTATCTGAAAGCAATGGGCCTATTGCCATACTTGGAGAAGCTTGGCTTTGGCATCGTTGGTTACGGGTGCACTACCTGTATTGGAAACAGCGGACCTCTTCCCGTGCCTGTGAGTCGAGCGATTAGAGAAAATAATCTGACGACTGCAGCAGTCCTATCGGGTAATAGGAACTTTGAGGCAAGAATCCATCAGGATGTTAGGGCGAATTTCCTAATGTCTCCGCCGCTCGTGGTCGCTTACGCGCTTGCGGGTAACATGAAAATCGATCTTACTAGAGAGCCAATTGGCAATGACAGTGATGGCCATCCGGTTTTTCTGAAGGACCTTTGGCCGTCGCACCGCCAAGTTATGGAATACGAGACCATGATCAGCACAGAAATGTTCCATTCAAAGTATGCTCAAGTGTACGATCAAAACTCGGAATGGAACAAATTGAATGCTCCGACTGGTCTGAAGTATGTTTGGAACAAGAATAGCACCTACATCCAGCAGCCTCCGTATTTCGAGGACTATCCAGAGAGACTCAGAACGGGGGAGCAAAAAAATGCTGACATTTTCGATGCGAGACCACTTTTGATACTTGGTGATTACGTTACAACCGATCATATTTCACCAGCGGGTGCTATTGGCCCGAAATCAGCAGCCGGAAAGTTCCTTCTCTCGAAGGGTGTCTCGGAGGACGACTTCAACACCTACGGATCGAGGCGGGGAAATCACGAAGTCATGATTAGGGGAACATTTGCAAATCCCAGAATCAAGAATCTAATGGTCGGAGGTGTTGAAGGATCACTTACAAAATACTATCCTGACGGAGAAACGATGTCGGTGTACGATGCAGCAATGAAGTACAAGAATGAAAATACTCCTCTCTTGGTTGTTGCTGGCAAAGGATTCGGAACTGGGAGCTCCAGAGATTGGGCAGCCAAGGGACAAAAACTTCTTGGAGTAAAGGCTGTTGTCGCTGAGAGTTTTGAGAGAATACACAGAAGCAACTTGATAGGAATGGGAGTCTTGCCGCTGCAATTCGAGCAAAGCGTAAATGCAAAGACACTGGCGCTCGACGGCAGTGAGACTTTTTCCATTACTGGACTGGAGCAATTTTCAGAAAAGAGCTCGAGAGCAAGACTCATTGTTTCGAGAAAAAACGGTGAAAAGCTCGAAGCAAATCTCAGAATCAGACTAGATTCACAAGTAGAGAGAGAATATTACGAAAGCGGAGGCATCCTCGACTATGTTCTTCGGAGAACGGTCAAAGCTCGATCCAACTAAAAAATTTCATTCGCCCGATGTTGAATCGGTCACGTCCATCGTCGTGTTCCTTTCTTGCAACTTTTTCCTCCTCGTGGGACTCTTTTTTGCGCTCGATACGACCTTCGTCGGGTGCTCGTCGCCATCTTCCATCTTTATCTGAGAAGCACTCATCTTTGTTGCAGCCTCCCTAAGCTGAGTCAATTGAAGGGCTAAATCAGCGACCTGCTTTCCCTTTTGAGTCACGACATACTGAGTAACATACCTCAGACCAAGCAACTTTGGTTTTGGCTCGAGGATTCCTTCACCGATAAGCTGGTGAAGCGCCCTACTTGCAGAGCTACTGCTCTTGCATGCCTTGGTTGCTTCTGTGTAGCTCACTACTTTCGCATTTTTCTTCGCGATGTACGAGAGCAAAGCAATGTCCGTGACTGGTCGGCGCATTCTTTTGAGGAACAGAGTCTGTTCAATATATGAAGGATTCTGGCTAGCCCTTCCACAGACCGATGCCGAATCCGATGATCCAGAAGATCGGAAACGCGTAGAATATTGCTCCGATGTGGGAGGCTTGGGAAAGGAAGATATTCACGACATGGCCCCAGACGTCAGACAGACTGATGAACGGAATTGAAAGACCGATCGCACCGGCGAGAACCAGTCCGCCCACTATGAGAATCAACGAATTTATTCCCTTCTTCGCGGCAAGCCCGAAGACCAGCCCGTCAGCGAACAAAAGTACAATTTATACTACTCCGGCTATTGTTGTTGGAGGTGCTTCCAAATACCAATATCTCCTTGACAGAGTTATGTATCAGAAGAGTATGTATTAATTCGTACCGAAATCTCGAAGGAAAATCGGAATAGACTGACTCTGGACTCATTAGCTTGACAATTGACCCAATACCGGTGATAAGTGAAAAATAGTAGAGTTTACCAAAGTGGAAAGTAGCTTTGTCCCAAATCCAAAATAAATCCAAAATGATTACAACTGCTGAACTCATTCGGAGAGGCGCTGCTATCCTCCAAGAGCCTTGTCCCCGATGCGGTGCCGTTCAGATTAGATACAAAGGTAGAATCTATTGCACAAATGAAGGCGACCTCAATTCGATTCTCAACTCCTCTGGTGCCGTCGAACTACCACCGACTCAAATCAAAACTGGATTGAAAAATGAAGAGAAACCATCAACTGGATCTCAAGTTTCCCAGAGTTCCGATTCCCTTCGTAGACTGCTAGAAGAGAAGTTAAACACTGTTTCAAAGCAGCTGGACTCGACAACTGATCTTACTGAGCAGGCAAAACTCTTGGATTTGATATCGAAATACATCGAGACGCTTGAAAAATTGAAGAAGTCTGCAAGTTAAACAACCTCGAAAATCTAAACGGGAAAAATAATGCCAAACGAAACAGAGAACTCAAAAAATCAGATTGTGGCTGAATGCCTCGGTTGTGGTGTAGTTCTATCCAGCCCGACAGAGGAAAACAAGATGGGCGACGAATTCATTTGCAATAACTGTCGCGAGGAGATGCTCGATTCGCTTGAAGGCGCATGGATAAAGCATTCTGCTTTTCTAGATGCAGCACTTAACTAGAGAGTGTACGGGTATTTCCAAGTAAGAGCTCTCTAAAATCTATGCAGTACAATGACAAGAATTAATAGCAATTATTACAAACAGAATTTCGAAGGAGATTAGATATGGTCGAAGTTGGAGACAAAGCTCCGGATGTAGAACTCGTTGATACCGAAAAAGCTCCCGTAAGAATATCAAGCTTCAAAGGAAAACCTATTGTTCTGCTTTTTTATCCCGGTGCGTTTACCGGCACTTGCACAAAAGAAATGTGCACGATGAGGGATTCTTTGTCTCAATACAACAAATTGAATGCCAATGTTGTCGGCGTTAGCGTAGATGGGCCGTTTGCAAATAAGGCGTTCAAGAGCGCCAACAATCTCAATTTTACGTTGCTGAGTGACTTTAATCGTGATGCCGTAAGAGCATTTGGAAATTACCACGAAAACTTTTCTGGGATTAAGGGTTACACAGCTTCAAAGAGAGCAGTGTATGTCTTAGATAAGAATCTTGTCGTTCGCTTCAAATGGGTTTCAGAGAATCCTGGAGTCGAACCCGACTACGCGACGATCTCCAGAGAAACAGAGAAGGTCGCCGGTTAAAGCTTCTTAATTTGCCTCAGGAATTTCGTCATTCCCGAGGCCCTCGCGCTTAACGTTGAAGATAGCCCACCGGCGAAATCAAGTCCCTTCTTCCCAACCGCTCAAGTACTTGGTCTGCTCTTCAGTCAGTGTGTCTATTCTGATCCCCATACTTTCAAGCTTTAGACTCGCGACCTGCTCATCTTGAGACCTCGAAATCTCGTAAACATCAGGCTTCATGCCCTTTTCTTCCTTTGCTAATCTCAAGATAGACAGAAACTGATTTGCAAAACTCATGTCCATCACCTCGCTGGGATGACCTTCTGCAGCCGCTAAATTGACGAGTCGTCCCTCTGCAAGAAGATAGATTCTGTTTCCATTAGGCAGAGTATACTCCATGTTGTCTGGTCGCAACTCTCGCCGTTTCTTCGCAATTTTTTCAAGATCCAGTGCGGCAACTTCTACGTTGAAATGACCTGCGTTGGCAAGTATCGCCCCGTCTTTCATTCTCGAAAAATGATCGCCGCCAATTACATTCTTGTTTCCCGTAGCAGTAATGAAGATGTCACCCAGTTTCGATGCATCGCTCATCGGCATTACCTCAAATCCGTCCATCCTCGCGCGGAGCGCTTTAATTGGATCGACTTCTGTCACGATGACATTGGCCCCGAAACCTCTTGCTCTTGATGTTAACCCTCTACCACAGTGTCCATAGCCCGCGATTACAACATTTTTCCCTGCGAAGAGCACATTTGTTGCTCTGATGATTCCATCGATGGCGCTCTGTCCAGTCCCATAGACGTTGTCGAAATCTGATTTCGTTTCGGCATCGTTCACAGCGATGATGGGGTACCTGAGCTTGCCCTCTTTTGCCATCGCCCTAATTCTATGGATGCCTGTGGTCGTTTCTTCTGTTCCACCCCTTAGTCCCAACAGGTATTCTGGATGCTTGGTGTGCACCGTAAAAATGAGATCCGCTCCATCATCCAGAGTGAATTCAGGTTTCAGCTTGAGAGTTTCCTCGATGCACCAATAATAATCCTCGGATGACAGCCCTCGCCAAGCAAAAATATCGACGCCGTTTGCGTCAAGTGCAGCCGCCACATCATCCTGCGTCGATAGCGGGTTACAACCTGACCACGAGACCTTAGCGCCTGCTTCCTTGAATGTTTCGACAAGAACGGCGGTCTCTTTCGTGACGTGAAGACAACCCGCAATTTTGATTCCCTCTAGAGACTTTTTCTTCGAGTGTTGTGCTCTCAATTTCATGAGAACGGGCATCCTCGATTCCGCCCATTCTATTTTCAATCGCCCGGCAGCAGAAAGAGATTTGTCCTTAACCTTACTCAATATCAAAGATCACTTAGGATGATTACGGTCCTGAAAACCAGTCATTTAAGGCGAGTTGATGAGAAGAGTTTCAGAATTTCATCGTTGCATTACCTGCTCGAAAATCTAATCATTCAAGCTGAGACCAAATTGGCCTGAGGATGATTTCCGCGGACTTTGACACAGGATGCACAATTTTTATGAGTAAGGAACTCGCAAGCTATCATTCAGAGAAATTTCGGTAGCTATTGCAATTACTTTGATAATGGAGCTAATACAATTATGTCTGAATTAGAGGAAGAGCCTCTCGAGGAAGAAGAGAACGAAAAGCCAAAGCTTAGAAAAAATCATTGGTCCAGCCTGTCTCATTCTGGTGTAAGCTTCCCGGAACGTTATCGATCTGATCCTCGAACAAATCGCCTCACGATACAGGGTGAGAGTCTAATCATAACTCCCACCCAAGAAGAGATGGCGGTAGCGTGGTCGAAGAAGATTGGGACTCCCTATGTCGAGGACTCTGATTTTCAGACTAATTTTCTTTCAGATTTTTTGAAACTCTTCCCGGAGAAATTCAAAGGCGCGAAGATTTCTGACATCGTATTTCCGACGCTCCCGAAAAAGATTGAGCTCACGAAGGAACAAAGGAAAGCGCTTGCAGCGGAGCGTAAGAAGAAGAGACTCGAGCTTAAGGAGAAATTTGGTTTTGCGACAGTTGACGGGGTAAAGACGGAGATTGCGAACTGGGTGGTCGAGCCACCCGGTCTGTTCATGGGACGCGGCCAACATCCTATGAGAGGCCGCTGGAAACCTGGAATCCAGGAAGAAGACATTACTCTCAACCTGGACAAGACAGCGGCTATCCCGGTCGGTAAGTGGAAGATCATCAATGCGCCAGACTGCATGTGGATCGCGTGTTGGACGGATAAGCTGTCGGAGAAAGTAAAGTATGTCTGGCTCCACGATTCCTCCAGCATCAGGCAGGCGCGTGACAAGAGTAAGTACGACAAAGCGCGGGTCCTGGAAAAAGGCATAGACAGAGTAAGGAGCTTCATCTCGAAATCGATGAGCTCGAAGGATCCGAAGATTAGAAGAATTTCAACCGCCTGTTATCTCATCGACAAACTTGCGATGAGGGTTGGAGACGAAAAAGACGAGGACGAAGCTGACACGGTCGGAGCTTCGACTTTAAGGGTTGAACATCTGAAATTCAGAGAGAACGCTGTAGATTTTGACTTTTTCGGGAAAGACTACGTCAGGTGGCAGAAGACGCTTGAAATTGATCCAAAAGACCGAGCGGTTATTGAAAATCTGAAGCAATTCTGCAAGGATAAGAAGCCTGATGACCTGATTTTCGATGGCATAACGTCACGACATGTCAATGAATTCCTGAGCAGCGCGGCCCCTAGTCTCACCGCGAAGGTCTTCAGAACTTATCATGCTACGACAGCCGTGAAATCCTATCTGAAGAAGCACAACACCTTCGAAAAAGATACTCCGGATTTTGACAAGCTGTACGAAGCAAAACTAGCAAATCTAGAAGCCGCGATAAAGTGCAACCACAAGCGAACTCCTCCGAAGACTTTCGAGCAGTCCCTCCAAAAGAAAGAGGAACGACTGAAGGAATTGGAACAAATGCAGGGCAAGACCGACAAACAGAAAGCAAGACTAGTCGAGCGGGTGGCAAAAATGAAGAAACAGGTCGAGCTGACGAAAATTACGAAAGATTACAATCTCAATACCTCTCTTCGAAACTACATAGATCCAAGAGTATTCAAAACATGGGCGAACAGGGTCGGCCTCGACTGGAAGCTTCTTTACACTTCCACCCTGCAACGAAAGATGATGTGGGTCGACGGCAGAGAGGTGGTCGGAAGTAAGGATGATCCTGACGAGTCTGTTGGCGAAGCAGTAGCAATCACAGTTAAGGCAGACTCTTAGATGGCGAGAGAATTCTGATTTCCTCTGTCCGTCTTTAAATCGTAGTTCCCATTGATTCATTGAGAAAAAAATTTTCTGCGTTTCTACACACGTGAGCACTTTTTCGCCGAAGAGCTACGTTCAAGCTCTGTTCAATTGAAAAAGCTTCTTTCAAGCTCTGTAAGGCCAGAAGAGCTCATTTCAAGCTCTTCCATTCCGCATCAAATGCTGAGATTATCTATCGATTGAGCAGGCGATAGATCGGCAAACCAGAATCAGGTAAATCCAGAATCTGGAGAAGCATCCTGATCCAGGTTCTCTCTGAAAGATTCCGCCTGTCCTTCGCTACGACCCGAATCTACAGAGACCTCGACTGATCTCTCTCCGATCAAAGCCAGAACCCTATCCCAATATTCTTTCGGAGTATCTTTGTCCAGCTTTATGCTAATGATTGTCTGTATCGAAGCTTGTTCCTGTTCGGATTCTCTGATCTTTCGTTGCAATATCTGACGATTCGAAGTAGTCGACGGTCTCGACTCCCTGACCTGACTTCTCGACAGCTGCTTTTCGGAAACTCTTGCGGCAGAAACTGCTCCGTTATTCGGCGAAGTTACGGAGGTCTTTTCCGACAAGAATGAATTAAGTTCGTTGGAAACTGAAATTCCGCCCTTCTCTGTAAGATAAAGGAAAAATTTCGCGGCATTGATTCCCTTGTCTCTGGTAAAGGCGTACTTTCTGATGAAGAAATTGACCAGATCGTCAGGAACCGCTTTGTCTACTTTGACCTCCAAAAGAAGATCTTTGTACGATTCCTTCGCGATCTCTTGGAAGGCCCTTCTTTGTTCATCTCCAACCATGTTAAGCAGTGGAAGAACTTTCGTTGGTTTTCCCTGATCGTCAACTACCCCGAGGAACTTTAGCTGGGATAGCAGTTTACCTTCATTGCTGGGTGCGATCTGGCTTAGGAATGAAGAATCGATAATCGTAGGATTCTGCCTCTGGATTACAGCAAGAAATCTCTCGAACCAAAAGCGCGAGGTGTTTCTAGCTGGCGGATTTCTCTTACTTTGCTGAGCTCCATTCGGAATTGTTTGCTTCGAAGTCTCATTAAGAAAAGTGTGATCATCTTCTCGTGTCGACACTTCCGCTTCCAATTGGCTGATTGTCATTTTTGGAATCCTTACTGCAAAGTTACAGTAATTTATACCTTCCGCAGGAAGGACCAATCCAGGATTATCTACGAAGAATCTGATATTTCATTCGTTTGGATGGTAAGTCAATTTTGAAACACACTTTGAATCTACTTTTCCATCAGAAGTTACAGCAGTCAAAAGTCAGAAATACATACAGGACTGTAGAATCTCGATTAATGGTTCAAGCATTTCCGGAGCCTACGGTAGGGGGCCTGATCCGGCGAGAAGATGGAAAGATTTTGCTATGCGATTCGCACAAATGGCCGGGACTTTACACGGTTCCTGGCGGCCATGTTGAATTGGGAGAAACATGTGAAGATGCTCTGGTCAGGGAGATAAGAGAAGAGGTGGGACTGGACATCAAGGTGCTAGAGCTCGTATCGATTCAACAGGTGATTTATCCGAAGGAATTTTGGAAGCGAGCTCATTTCATTTTCTTTGACTACCTTTGTAGTGCGGTCGGAAACCAGACTCCAAGAGTAGACTCAAATGAGATTCAAGGAGTAATCTGGGTTGAGCCAAGGGAAGCCCTCAAGCTAAACATTGATCGCTATCTTAAGCACTTTATAGCAAGGCTCCTGGATAGTTCTACACCGTTCATTGTCTCTTGGAAATGAGTTCTAGATGAGGTCGAAGTTCGTCTACACCGGAATTCAAATCTCAGACTTGAGACTCAATTGCATTCTACACCAAAGAGCTTGGCATCAGATTACATTTTGAAACCAAGACAAAGGAAATTGGAGGATAGGTTGCATGGCTAAAGTCTATGGACGAGAAGCAAGTTCTTGAACTTGATCATCATGAAGGAAAGGAGTTGAGATAGTTTGTCTGAAGATAGTGAAGAAATCCTAGCTCTGAACGAGTCCGAATTCAAGGCCGCAATTGTCAACCTTATCTTGACCAAGGATACTGAAAAGGCAGTAAGACTCGTGAGCCGAAAGTTCAAGGTACGAACTCCCAGCCTTCAGATAGGACACACGAAGGGAAAAAAACTAGCATTAGCCGTTTACTCCGTTTCTTCGAATTCGATAGCGTTTGCCGATCAGGATCATTTCTTCAATCCATTCGTCGTACTTCACGAAATGTATCATGCTATCAGGTCCACGTCGGGCAATCATCGAGGCACTGAGAGGAACGCGGATAAGTTTGCCCTGGATTATATTGATGAATACAGAAGGCAACTGATAATTTCCGGCCTCTCCACTGGCTTTGAGACTTTTATTCCTCCCAGCGTGGATTAGATGAACGTCTTTGCTGTCCTCGCAGTCGTTGGGATTGCGACGCTTGCCTCAGCCGAGATTCTTATTTCGATTCAAAAATCGCAGATGAAAAAACAGTTTCTCGAAGAGCTAGATCGGCAAGGTAAAGACGAGGATGACGCTAAAAACAACATCAAAGATCGAAAGTGATGTCTTCGACCTCATTGCAGCAAAGTTACAGTAAAACTATTAGGAACAGTGATCGATCAGACTAACGTTGTCCTCGATTCCTTGGTTTGCTCCGAGTTTCATTCATCCAGAGTGGCGGACAAAGCTCGTTATTGAAAGGCCAACTGCTGAAATGTGCCTTGCGTGTCGCGGGGCGAAGCTCCTCTGCGGAAAGCCGAAGTGTCCCATCCTCACGAAAGTTGAGGGATTTGCCAAAAATGCAAAAGCTTTCTTGAGTTCTGACATAATCCAGGGATCAACCCCTCCCGGAGTATTCGTAGGAAGATTTGGTTATCCCAAAGTGTTCATCGGACCAATGGTACCATCGCTCTACGGCGATACTGGGTTTCTTGATACACCAGAGCTTTGGAAGGGCAAAACAATTGAAGAGATTGTTGATTACAGATACAGCTTGGTCCGCGGATGCCTCAGGGCAAATGTTTCAGATGCACAGACTGGGACTCGACTGCTTGGAACGCTTCAGGAGCTCGCAATGTCAACAAAATCGACAGATTCTGAGTTACTTCTTTCAAAAAGGCCTGTCAATCGAGTTTCCTTCAGTGAAAACAGCCAGCCCTTCGGACCGAGCGCTCCAATGAAAGCGTTCAAGGCCCCTGGAAATATCTCTGTCGACCAAAGAATGGAAAAGGCGTACTACGATGGAGATTTGAAAGCGGCTGACGCAATCTTTTCGCTTTATCGTGATGGGGTTATCTTTTCTAAACTGGAAAAGGCGTTCTCGGTCGGAGTTTTCGGCGAGAGAAAGAGACGAAAACTGGTACCTACGAGATGGAGCATAACTGCAGTCGACAGTACCTTGTCGCTTCGGCTGATTGAAGAAATCAAGGACTACCAATCAATCGACGAATTCCGTGTCTTTACACTTACCAATCTGGACAACGTTTACGTCGCTATTCTCACTCCCGAAAAATGGAAATTTGAATGGATTGAGGCCTGGCACTCGGGTACCGCTTGGAATAAGTTCGGATCAAAACCGGAGATGATTGGCGACTTTGAAGGTTACTTCGGAAGGAAAACTTATGCGAAGCCTGGCGGCTGTTACTATTCGACCCGATTTGCGGTCTCCGAGTATCTTTCGTATGTTAAGAGACAATCCGGGGCAATAATGCTGAGAGAAATACATCCCGGCTACATCTTGCCGGTCGGGGTATGGAATGTCAGAGAAAGCATCAGGACCCTTCTTGCGTACAAATATCAGAGATTCGACACAATAGGCCAGGCGCTTGATTTCGCCTGCACAAATTTCAAGATCTCAAAGAAAAACTGGA
>DATNHH010000338.1:0-3487 GCA_035605055.1 Nitrososphaerales archaeon | reverse complement strand
CGAATCGGTCAGATTCTGCACGACTGGGGCAGAGGCTACAATGTATGCCGTCAGACTGGCAAGAGCTTTCACCAAGAAGAACACGATCATCAAGATGGCGGGAGGATGGCATGGCTACAGTTCGGCTTTGACGGTTGGTGTTTCACCGCCGTACAATGTTCCGGAAAGCGCGGGATTGATCGCGGATGATGACCGGTTTGTGAGACTCGCGGATTTCAACGATATCGAAAAGACGAGGGAAGTATTCGATTCCGCTTCGGGAGATCTAGCCGGAGTAATCATTGAACCCGTTATAGGAGCTGGCGGGGTGATCCCTGCGCGAAAGGAATACCTCGAATTTCTGAGACAAAAGTGCACTGAGCTCGGAGCAGTTCTGGTTTTTGACGAAATTATTACTGGCTTCAGACTCGGATTAGGAGGAGCTCAGGAATACTTTGGAGTAAGACCGGACCTGTGCACTCTTGGCAAGATTCTGGGTGGAGGACTTCCAGTCTCTGCCGTCGTAGGAAGAAACGAGATAATGACATTGGCGGATGTTACCAACAAGTCGAAGACACAAAGATGCTGGATCGGCGGAGGGACTTTTTCTGAGAATGCGCTATGCATGAGAACCGGAATCGCAACCATGAATTTTCTCGTGGACAACCGAAAATCTGTCTACAGAGGTCTTGACAAACTCGGGGAGAATCTGAGAAAATCCGTCGATAGAGTGTTTTCGAAAGAAGGAATCAGGACGAAATCAACGGGGGCGGGTTCGCTGTTCACTACACACTTCCTGGCAGAGAATCAGAAAGATATCGAATCTCCCTCTGATGTAAATTCTTCAGACAAGCACACACAAAAAGAATTTTATTTCTCGCTGATTGCAAAAAAGGGCATCTACTTCATTCCGGGACACATTGGAGCGATCTCTACGGCGCACGCAAAATCCGACGTCGACTATTACGTTGACTCTGTGGCCGAATATGCGGAGAAGAAGACCCAAAACTGAGCCTCCCTGCGCCTGGATGTTGGGATTTATCTAAATCAAAACGCTGCTGGCGGGCCTCAGATCCTTAACGGTCATTAGACCCGGCTGCGAATCGACAACTCGAGATATGGAATTTACGATGATGGCCGCAGTGGCGATGTCGCCCGGAGTTCCTCCCGGTATCTGGAGCTTGATGTTCGGAGTTCCCACAAGCTCGATTTCATCGTGAGGGTTCTGGGCTTGAGCATACATTTCAATGTGGTACCGTGCCACGATTCGGTTTTTCGAGTATCCCTGCCCGTCCTGGACTAGGCCGGTCACTCGGCCTTTTTCCACCATGCCAAAGTGCTCAGTCATCATTGGCGACTCTGCTATCTTTGGAAATATGTTCTGATTGATCCTTTCAATTGGGGAACCGAGAGCGTTAGACACCATCGCGATAGATTCCGGGAGCCCTATGTGACCAAACTTCCCGGTCTTGACGTTCTGATCAAATTCACTAGTGGTCAAGCCGATACCCACCTTTTTTTGAAACGGAACTCTCCTCCTAGTAGCGTCAAGAATTCTGGTTGCCCTAAACTCAGTGACATTGGCACATACTCCGCTCAAAGTAATCGCGAGAACATCCAGTACAAAGCCTGGATTTACCCCCGTTCCCAGAAGTGTCACTCCGTTTTTCTTCGCGGCGCCGTCGATTCTTTCTGCGCTCTCTTTGTGACTGAACCACGGGAAGGCAAGCTCCTCGTTCGTGCTCACAACGTCAACGCCATTTTCGCAAAATTCAATGAGCTGCGATTCGGCGACGGACAGAAAAGAGCTAGTGGCGTGTAGCACCGCATCAGCTCTTTCGTACAAACCACGTCCGGATTTGACGACCTTGATTCCGCTTGGTGCTGGAGCGCCTGTCAGCTCGGAAAGATCCTTTCCCTCAAAGGCTGGATTTGCGTCCACAGCACCAATTACTTCCAATTGATCCGTCCGGGATAGCGCGAGTTTGACTATCGAGCAACCGATAGGGCCGAGACCGAATGAGATGACCTTTAATTTACGCAAAGTTAGAATTACCCCTTGTTTCCAAAGGCGAATTCTAGTTTGTAAAAAGCTTAGGCTGTCTTACTCTCTTAATCAAAACCTACGAAAGAAATTTACCGAATGGACAGGATTAGTTGTCCCCGTTGATCAATAACTTTCCGCGAAGAAACTATTTGGCAATCTCGATTATGTCCTCCAGCAACCCGGAAAATGTTGAATCTAATGTTTTGAATAGACTGGTAGAAACCATCGAAGACGTTCAGAAAGGTCTTGATCCCCGAGTGCTGGCTGCCTATTACCGGATTATCGAAAAGGAAGCGAGGGCATCTTGTCCGACCGAAGAGCTTCGTAACAGCATCCGGGTCGTTCAAAACCCAGATCTTCCGATGAAGTTTGAATTCAAATCATCCAAGAGGGCAATACGCTTCGTCGTCGAAGCTCTAGAGAATAATCTAAACACTATGCCATTTGCGACAAGACTCTATTTCCAGAAATTTGAAGAAATACTGGAAAAAGAGTATGGCGCCTATACTCGAAAATAGAAGTTTACTGCTTGCGATTTAGTGCCCGCCGCAACCGCAGCCACAACCCTCTTCCTCAGCCTCGCCTTCCGAGTGCGAATGGCCTCCTTCTGAAGTCTCGAAAGAGTTCCCGCATCCACATGAAGAGACCGCGTTCGGGTTGCTAATTTTGAAACCCGAGCCCTGAACGGTTTCGACAAAGTCAATCTCGGCACCTTCCATCAACTTGGCACTTTGATTATCGATGTAGACGTTAATTCCGTTCTCGGACCAAGAAATGTCGTCGTTCTTTGCACTTCTCTCCAAGACCATGCCGTATTGGTAGCCTGAGCAACCGCCCTGAGCTACGAAAATTCTCAAACCGTTCGATTGATCCTTGTCTTTTGCCATGAATTCCTTTACGCGATCAATTGCCAACGGCGTCAAAGAGACGATTTTCTGAGTTGAACTCTGCATGAAAGTAAGAATATTACGTCGGCATATTAGAATCTTGTGCTTATCTTGTTCTAGAGTTTGACAGCGCCCCCTCCGACCACGCGGAGGGGTTTTGAATTCAGATCGAGGACACAAATCCGCATTCCATCCCAGACGGGGATGTTTTCAGAGAGTTTAGCGATTCTACTATTGGGAGATTTTCCTTGAACAATTCTGGAAACCAAGAACTCTCCATTGGCCTCAAAGTGGAGATCTCGATCAAGAGTTGGCTGTTTGTAGTACTTTGATTGCTTGAATTCAAATTCTATTTCAGATGAGATCTTGGACGAGCTATTGTCCAGCCAAGAAACTTTCGCGAAATCCTTAAGCTCCACGTTCTTTAGTGACAGACCCACACGGATTCCTCTTCCAGATGATTCCTGATCTTCGTCGCTTACCTGTATTCCTTTGACCTCGGCCATCTTGCCCGATTCGGAAGGAATGAGCCGTAATTTGTCATGCACAGCTACCGTGCCATTAAGGACAAATC
>DATNHH010000337.1:0-5495 GCA_035605055.1 Nitrososphaerales archaeon | reverse complement strand
TTCTCGTAGAACTTGTTGAATGCTTCGCAGAGTTCAAACGAGTAATGGGCGATCCACTTCGGGGCGAGCATCCTTACCGATTTCTCTATGGAGATGTCGAACTTTGACAGCATTGTTAGAAGATCGATTTCTGTTTCAGAGTCGAGGAGGTCGCCCCTCATTTCGCCTTTGTCAAGATCTCCAACCTTTGAAAGTATGCTCGTAGCCCTTGCATATGTGTAAAGCATGTAGGGCCCGGTCTCGCCCACCAACTTCAGAGACTCTTCAAGATCGAATGTGATGGTCTTGTCCAGGTCTTGCTTTAGAAGCGCGAATCTGATCGCAGAAAGTGCGAGTTTTTCTGAAACATTTTCAAACCAGGCCAAATCCTCATTTTCAGGATTCCTCTTTCTGGTTTCCGAAAGAGCAGATTTTTTCACCGTTTCCAAAACATCATCTGCGGTTATGTACAACCCTTTTCTTCCCGACATCGTAACAGAGCTAGATGACTGATCTTCGTCCTCTTGATCCGAAACGATGACCCCATTAGACTTGCCTAGCAAAACTGCAACTGTCTTAGGAGTAAGCGAAACCAGCGAATATCCCAGATGGATGTATTTGTCAGAAAAATCCCTGTCAGCCAGCTCGCCCAAAATCTTGACTATGACTCTTTGCAATCGAGCTTGGTGTGAACCAATTGCAGTGATGCTCTTGTCGGCACCCCAGGGGACGGGAGAAACTGTTTCACCATTACTCTTACTACTTGTTCTCCAGAGGATCTTACCCTTCGGTTCATTTGCATATTTTTCGTACGTGAACTTGTCATGGACAAGACCAGTTTTTAGGGCAGCAAAGGGAATATCCTTGGCAACGTAAGTAGCCGTACCGTCACTCCTGACCAATACTTTGTCCTCTCCCTCTTTTTCTCCCTTAATTGAGACAATCCAGCAACCCGCAAGTTTGCCTTCTGTCTCCATCTTCGCAATACCTTTGGCCTTCATTTCTTCGAACGTGTCATCCCACAGCTTCGAAGCAATGATGTCGGACTCGTAGACGAGCAGATCATATGATGCGTTAAACCTCCAGCAGGTCCTGAGCTGCTCCTTCAATATCCGATCAGTAATCTTCGCCGCAAGAGGAAATATCCGGGAATCGTGCTCCTCTATTCCTTTCATAATTAGCTTCTGTTTGTCTTTGAGCGAAGGATCAGATTCGTACTTGCGATTGACATCCACGTAAACATCATCTCCCGCATAGTGATCGTACTTCTTGTTTGTGGGTGCATCGAGCGAATGTCCCAAAAACATGATTCCCACGATTACGTCGGCCACCTGTAGACCTGAATCGTCGATGTAATTCAGAATCTTTACTTTGTGTTTTGTAAAACTGAGGATTCTTGAAACAGAATCGCCTAGAGCGAGATTTCGCAAATGCCCAACATGAAGTGCCTTGTTCGGATTTACCGAGGTGTGTTCGACAAGTACACTTTGGCCGTTGCCCATGTCAAGCGCTCCATAACCTGTCTCCGAAGCTTCTTCAAGGGTTGAAGTGAATAATCTAGGTGCATTAAATCTAAAATTTAGAAATCCAGATGGATGACCTTGAACATCGGAAACAAGGTCTTTTGATTGTCTTAAAGTTGTTTCAATTACTTCGGCAATTTCTTTCGCGATATCAGCTGGTTTTTTTCCAACAGACTTTGAAAGCTGATAGCCGATCCGAAAAGATACGTCTCCGAGCTCCTTTGTTGGAGGAATGTCCCAGTCTATTTTAGACGGTGCTGTGTATCCGATGGTTTCGCAAGCCCTGATAACAAGAGAGCTTGCTTCATATACAAATGCTCTAAACGTCATGCTTCATTTCCCTGCTTTGAAAATTCAGCGCGTAATTACGTTCCTGACAATGTATGAAACTGCCTCTACGGCTCCGTCTCCAATTTCTTGTCGGCAGGCATAATTTGCTTTTGATTTTACGTGGTCCGGTGCGTTTCCAACCGCTGCGCTGTATCCACAAACCTGGAACATTGGAAGATCGGTGTCGCTGTCCCCGACGACAGCTATTTGCTTCGGATCCAAACCGATTGTCCTTAGCGCTTGAATTAGGGTTTTCCCCTTGTTAATTCCCGTCTTGGTCAGATGCAGAGCGAATTTGCTGTCGTTAATTGTAACTGGAACGCCATGTTTGTCAAGAATCTCTTGCCCTTTAGACACATCGAACGTTCGCAAGAGGACAACCTCCGTCAATCTCGCACTCACAGGTTTTACTCTAACGTCGGGGAGATTGCCTGAGAGGAGATCGTAAGCTTCGAGGCTTTTCATCTTGTCTCCGTAAATCTTCAAGTCCGATGGGGAGGCCATGAGGAGTCCGCCGTTCTCGCATACTGCTACGGGTGAACAGCCTAGGTACACACCCAGATAGAACGTGTCCCACGGGCCCCTTCCTGAGGAAAGAATAACCGGGTAGCCCAGGTTTCTGAGCCACCTGATAGAGTGAGCAGCTTCCAGATTCAAAAGACCATCAAAGTTACAGATAGTACCATCAATGTCAAAAACAAATCCTCGAATATCCAATTTCTTCTTTTCGACTTCGAACTAACCGCTACTATTCGAGCCGATTAACCTTTTCGACGAGTTCATGGTTGTTCAATTTGGAAGGATAAGACACTGTTCGTAAATACTTAATATCGGATATTCGAGAAATTGGCTCAGAAGGGCCTGTAGCCTAGCATGGATTAGGGCATCAGCCTGCGGTTTAGCCAAATAGTTTGTTTCGCGGTAACGAAAAATCAAACTTTTGGAGATGTAAGTAGAAAGCTGGGGGTCGTGGGTTCAAATCCCACCAGGCCCGCTCTCACGTTTTCACGACAAGATATATCAGGAAACTTCTAAATATTTACCGTAATTTTACAGTAATAAGTTGCAGCTAAGGGCTTATCAGCAAAGTGCAGTCGAGGCAATTCTCCTCTCAAAGAGAGGCACAATCAAAGCTGCGACTGGCACTGGCAAGACAATCATTGCAATTGAATGGATTCGACAGTTAGGTCTCGACACCCTGATTGTAGTGCCAACACAAGCTCTCATCTACCAATCCTGGGCTCCGAAACTCCAGGACGCCGGGTTACTGGATGTCGGGCAGTACTATGCTTACTCCAAAACCGAGGGGCCGGTCATGATAACCACGTATGCAAGTGCGATTTCTCATCCTGAACTGATAGAGAGCGCCGAAGCAGTCGTTCTGGATGAAGTCCATCATCTGGGAGCCAGAACCGCACTGATCAGACTACTGCCGCGTTTGAAAGAGAAGGAGTTTGTTCTGGGACTCTCAGCAGTCCCGGAAAGAGAGGATCAGGCGCACGCCCTTTTCTTGAAGGAATTTCCTATTTGCTACGATCTGAACCTAGGAGACGCCGTGCGAACGGGAATCGTTTCTCCTCTCGAAGTAATCCAGATCGGAGCTAAAATGACCAACAAGGAAAGAAAAAGCTACGAAACCAATACCGCAGCGATCAAAGCGGCTTTCAAGTTCTGCGGACCTGACATCACCAAATGGATGAGTTGCTACAATCTTGACACCGGGCAGTATGTCGGCAGAAAGGGAATGCAGGCGATCGCGCGAAGAAAAAAATTGCTCTCTCGAATTGAAGAAAAGAAGGAAAAGATACTGGAGATCCTGTCTCGCCATCCCGACGAAAGGGTCATCGTTTTTTCCGAGTCGGTCCAAGCAATCGAAGAAATCAAGGAATATCTTTCAAGTAATGGCCTGAAAAGCGAAACATTTCACTCCAAGGTCGAACCGTGGCGCAAGATGGAGATTCTTCAAGAGTGGGGTCGCGGCTTTGACGTGCTCCTGTCCGTTAGAGCGCTCGAAGAGGGACTGGATGTGAAAGAGGTGGCCGTTGCTATCTTGATTACGAGTGGAAAGAGTAAGAGGCAGTTCATCCAGAGAATCGGCCGCATCATCAGGCCGCTTGAGGGTAAGCTTGCTAAATTCTATGTTGTATACTGTCCCGGAACGGTTGAAGAAACTTATGCTAGCACAATACAGAAGATTCTGAGAAGTGAATGAATTAGTATTCATCGATTCTTGAAAAAATTCTGCCGGTGTCGCAGGTCGACCACTTTCTTCAGGTCCAGTTCGTTTTGACCTATCCTGCCCCAAACCCTCGTTTCATCTTCATTGATTTATTATGCCATTTCTCGCGCGATCGTGCAACGGTGCAATTCTGCGTACCGAAGAGCTCGTTTCAAGCTCTGTTGGATTGAAACAGCTTGTTTCAAGCTGTTAGCTAATCAGGGGCTAAGTGAAGGGTCCGGGTCTTGGGTCGTGAAAATATCCAGCAACGTACCCGGAGAAGCTAGAGTCCGGCTTAATTACGAGCTGAAAAGTGAACGTAGCAGAAGAAAGATGTTGCTCTTTTTCTCTCGAATTCGCCGTAACGAATACGGCAGCCACTCAGGGCCGTATGGAATATACTCCCTTACCTGATAGTGCTCGGAGACGAGCTCGAACTTCAGCTTGTCACGGACGCCCAGCAGCATCTCATATTCAAAATCACTTTTGTTGGTTTTGGACAGTTCCTTTGATTTTTCAATTAAGGCACTATCATGTGTAGCAATAGCGAAGAAATTCCTTTCCTGCTGTGCAAACAAAAGCTCTTGGAGTTTCGAAAAGTTCTCCCTGACCGCTTTCTTATCTTTGAACACGATTTCGGGATGTTCGTTGTATGCTCCCTTCACGAGTCGAATTTTTGCCCCGAGTGGGAGCAATTCTTTCAGATCTTTTTCACTCCGTCGCATATATGCCTGAATCGCGATTCCAGTGTTTGGATAGGAGCTGAGCACCTTTGAATACAGATCAATTGTTTTCTGAGTGTAGGGCGAGTTCTCCATGTCAATCCATAGCCAGTTATCTGAATGCGCTTTACACGCTTCTGCTATCTGGAAATAGTTCTTGAGGCAATAATCAAAATCAATATTCAAGCCCACCTGAGTTGGCTTTATTGAAATCTGGGATTGTACTTTGTTTTCCGAAATCAGGTCAAGAAGTTTTTCGTATTCCGAGAGTGTGTTCGAAATCTGATCTTTGCTTTCGATATGTTCTCCGAGTAAATTTAGAAGTCCTAAGATTCCGCGCGAATTTGCCTTCTTTGCTCTTTCGATTCCATCTTGGGCGGTTTCTCCGGCGATCCACTGTCTGGCAAGACGCAACAAAATGCCTGCCAATAGCCGAGCAACTCGGTTTCAAAAAAAGCGGATACTGAAATGAAAGCCCGTGCCTTCACTTCTTGGGCCTTATTTGGTGATAGACCCACATTATGGGATCATAGTGAGTATCGACAACTCTCTCCTTTTCAGGAATAATCGCATCGTCCGTGATAATAATGTGCTCCGGGCAGACTTCCTGGCAGCATTTTGTAATGTTGCAGTAACCGATGCCTCCCTGCTCCTTGAGAAAGTCAGACCTGTCGAGCGTATCCAGTGGATGCATGTCAAAGGACGCGGCCTTTACGATGTACC
>DATNHH010000336.1:0-7439 GCA_035605055.1 Nitrososphaerales archaeon | reverse complement strand
AATCTCGGCGATCTATGCCTATAGATTTACGAAATCGCCTTTCAGATATTTCTCGATCACGCTCGGAGTCATATCGCTTGTAGCGATTCCATTTCTCGGATACAGCTCGCTCTTGGGATTCGGAGGAATCGAGCGGCTGGTAGTCTACCCATACACCATCTGGGGGATCGCTTTTGGGGCGTATCTCACTGCTGTCTGAATCCTGCTGTAAAATCTAACGTCGTGAGTTTCTTCTTTCACTTCCTGCCGTACACTATTCTTCATTAGGCCATCTTGGTTATCGGATACCGATTCCGTCAGTACATTCTCACTTTAGTTGGTGAGGCACAAAATCTTGGAACTCATTCGAAATGCGCATGACGGTGTCCATGTCAGCTAGCATTGTTTCCTGATATTCATAGTGAGGTTGTCCTATATCGGAAACCCCTTCAGCTAGAACCAGAAAAGTCCTCGCGCTCTCTTTGTTTTGTTTGTAGATCTCAATCTTTGCGGCGATCTCGTAATCCGCACGAGCGGTCATTCTATTTCCTTGTGCTTTGGCTTCGTCTCCCTTGGTCAAGAGTTTGTTGACATCGTCGAGAAGCGGTATCTGTCTTTCTGGATCAACGATCAGAAAGTTTTGCAACGCGGCGTACATCTTCGGATTGCTTACGATGAGGTTCTTCAAAGGTGAAATGCTCACCTGGACAGCATTACTTGTTTGTACCTTTACAGTTTCTTGCTTGGAAGACTTATGAAATAGATTCATGTATTTTTCACAATCCCATCTAAATCGTTCAAACTACCTGCTTCACACGATAGGAAATCGGTTTGCGATTAGGAAAGTTATGAAAATTATTCTGCCTGGCCGAAGGCCTATTCCGTTGCTGTTTTGTCATTCATTTCTCACTAGTTGGAATAAGCATTACGTACTATATACATCTATGTTGAATTATATGGTCATGTTACGAGAAGAAAACGGGTGTTTCTGGTCTCAGTTGCCTGTAAGATAATCCGATTATGTCTGAATCGGAATGAATCTATAATCGAATACAACCAGGAGATCTCGCCCTCGCTTCGATCAAGCACTGATTAGGTGGAGCGTTTGCTTTATCGGGAATCGTTACTTTAGGATTCTATTGAGAGAAATCAGGCCTTCCACAATGCCAATTGGCCCATATACCACACCGTAGCCAGATGCCGCGAATTACCCTTAGTTTCTGACTTTTCAATCATCTTTTTCATTTCTGCAACGCCCATGTCTGAATCATCGGGACCATCAAAAGCTACCCATTTTTCTTTTCCATTTGAGTAGTTAATTCGAAAGAAATGACAATTCGAAATCTCTTTCCTTGTAATTGTTGACATTGAAGATTAAACCCTGCCCCTTGAACCGATTTTGAAATAGGCGAAATTAGAGGTAGCTATTCCTAATTTTTCCAATAGCGGGAAAAATCATTTGGTGGATTTTTTCGGCCTATCGTCTCGACTATCTCGGTCCAAACAACGTCTTTTACCCCATTCATACCCTTCACTTCTTCTAAAAGATCCAGTAACTCGCCGTTGTCTTTTACGAGGGTTTCGACTCTTAGGTCTATTGTATGCTCTCCAATTGTTCTAGCCGCGAAAATTACTTCATTTCGTTTCAAAAGTTCTTTTCCGACTGTAATGGTTGCGCCACCTTCTGTAGCGATGAGAAGATCGATACGTCTCCATCCAAACATTTCCAAATTAAGAGAATAATACCTTATCAGATAATTCTCTTCAAGTCTTTTTCGTCTCCTTTGCACAGTACTCAGGGGAACGCTTAACTCTTGAGAGATTTCGTGAGTTGGTATATTTCCCTCGGATTCTACGAGGAGTCTCAAAATTTGCCTGTCAAGGTCCGACAGCTGAGAAAGAGGCATGAACAGTAGAAGGGTTTCATCAGATATGTGCCTTTCTAACCTTCGATATTTCTGTGAAATATTCACGAGGTAATTCGTGAGAAAATAACGCAAATTCTCACATGCTTTATATTGCTCTGGTCATTACATCCTGTCAGATGATGTCTTATTCCGATATTGCCTTACAAATTGAACAATTTGCTTTCATATCAATCGTCAGCTGCTTTTCGAGTCTTTTCCCCGGCGCAACCATGAAATTCTGGTCGACATGTCTT
The DNA here is from genome assembly GCA_035605055.1 of Nitrososphaerales archaeon. GTDB lineage: Archaea > Thermoproteota > Nitrososphaeria > Nitrososphaerales > CADDZS01 > DATLTL01. Next base: position 5,299 of record DATNHH010000336.1, on the reverse strand, counting down.
CGGGTAGTTATCGTGTAGACGAAATGCTCAGTCAGGAGATCATGGAGGGACATCCGGGTACCAAGATTATGAAAACATCTGAAACGTTTTCAGCAGATGTGGTTTACCTTTGTGAGGACCTGATTCGTTCTCTTACAAGTCGAGATTATTTTCTACTACCACATATGAGACACTCTTGACCGCGGTGTAATGTCGAAGGAGGTATCTCAAGAAAACCGGGATGACCTTGACAATTCAAACATGCGCGGTACTGAGTATCAGTTGAAAGGAGCAATCTTAAAGATTCATTTTCGTGTACCTTACTCGCAGTTACGAAAGTCGATAAGTTCATCGTCAAGAGTTGGGCTGTCGCGCCTTTTTGTGGTGAATTCATTTTTGATCCCGTTTCGAACAGTTATTTTGTGAGAAGATCTGACTAGTATGAAAAGTGACGTTTCAATTGAAAGGCAGCTATTGATAAAAAATCCTAATCCATCCTTCCCGAATGACCAAAAAGATCGCTTGATAGTTCGGAAAGACGGTCGTATCTTTCGAAACAAGTCAAACTTAAACATAGAAAAAAATGTAAGAAAAGTCGTTTAGCTATTTATCAACGTTTTTTTTGCCAGAATCCAACAAAACGCGACAATTCAATCATTTCGGAAACAACATATTCGGCCGATTTCGAATCAGATCCAATAGTTTTCGATTACTCTATTCACTTTGGATTAGGCCGTAGGTAGTTTTGGTCATCGTTGATGGATTCGATACCTGTCTCATCTATGTTTGGGGCAGTAATTGAACGCGCTGCTTTCATAGCAATTGGACTATCCATTTCAAACGTTAGAGTTTGATTACAAATGAAATTCTTATCGAAGAAAAATAATGGCGAGTCTGGGATGGGGGCTTTGGAGGTTATAGTAGTTGCCGTTGTTGTAATTATCGTGCTTGCCTTCTTTGGGTTCGCAGGCCTACATCTTTGATCGATCGGAAGTGTTTGTAACATGGCAAGGAAACAATTAACAAAAAGTCAACACGGGAAATCTCTGATCAGACCAATAAGGAAACGTTATTCAATGAGAAGACAGACAAGCAATCAACGCGAATCCAGTGGAAGTAGGTAGATTTGAGTCTAATTAATGACGTATTTCACTTAATTGGAGGCTCGTTTGGCGGGGGCATTCCTTCAATTATTGTAATGGCAATCCCGCTTATAGTTGGAATAATCATAGGTTACTTGCTCAGGAAGGCCTTGATGATCGGAATTATATTGATCGTCGTCGCCCTAGTGGCGTCTTACTTCGGCTTTGTCAGCCTCGCCAGTATAGAGTCAGGAGTAAAAAATCTCATAACCACTTACGGACCAGTTGCATCGACTTACGTGGCCATTTTCTTAGGGATCATACCTCTTAGTATCGGTCTTGTAATAGGTATAATTATTGGTTTCATCGTCTGACGAGCTCAAAGCGCGTCAGCGTTCAAAGTGAGTAACTAGTTCACTTGACGAATAGGAAATAATTTCTCTCCTCTTGAATAGTTGATCATGAATTTGCTGAACTGTTCAAAGAGTCAATATTTCTTTCGAAGCATTAGAGCTCATATCTCCCCAGTCCGCGTCAATCCATTGGTCCTCCAGGAGGATCTGTAAATCTGCTTAGTAATGGGTTCTGCCAAGTAAGAGTCTCTGCTAGAGTTGGATTAGACGACTTTCTCAGCTTTCTCGACAGTCTTGCCATTTTTTGGGTGTAACGTCGCCCTGAATGAAAGATCGACCGTGAGCCCTTCGCCATGTTTCTCTAAGGTAAACTTGAATCCGTCAATTTTCGCGTCAACTTTATCCAGATAATCTTGAACTTGGTTGCCGACGTTCGTGAGATGCTGCTTCACATCACCCACAGATTCATTCTTGTTCTGCGATTGTTTCTCGGAATCGTCGACATTCTTCTTCGATTCTGGCGCATCATTTGAATTCGTCGATGTCATGATTTTTCAGCGATTTTGAAGTGGGCCCTAACTGCCTATAAATGTCAAAAGTTCGAATTTACGTCATTTTGTGAATAGGTTAATCAAAAGTGCTCTGTCCCTGAAAGGATTATCCTTCTTACCTAGGTATCGTGTGTCCTTTTCACCGCTTTCGACGGGTAAGTCGGGATGTTCCTTGGTTTCAGATTCGAAGTTGTCTTCTGCTTTTCTCTTATCGTTCTGTTCTTTAAACGCTCTTATCCGTACCTATCGTTGCGACTTCGAGTTCGGGGGGTTTTTTCCGGGCACTGCTTGAAGAGACGGAACTCCCTCTGACCGCGCAGTGAGCGGCGACTGATATCGCACCAGATTCTCCCTGATTAATCCATAAGCCTTCTCTGCCTCCGAGTTACGCAGGGAAGCTAGCGACAACGCATCTCCACCGAATCGAAGCGTGCAATTTACAGTTGAACGAATGATCCCTTTGTTCAACACGACATTTGAAATGTCTTGATAATTGAAATCAGTATAGTCTTTTTTCAATCCAAGGGCATGAGCGTGTCTCAGAATTATCCTTTCATTTGTTATGATAACTGAATCGATATTGATCTTTGGATGATAGAATTTTTGTTTAATATAGATCTGCACTTGCTCGTTTGCTCCAAGTATGTTCTTCAGATCTTCCGGTGCTTTGCTCATATCAATTACCTTTCTCTCTTTTCCTTGGTGTGTAAAGGACCCTCGTCCTATGATAACGAATCGTCCAGCAAAGACAACAAAGCATGAAGGATTGGTCATCAAGCGTGTCCCTATTGACCAAGAAAGCATATTGGATTCGCTAAGCTAATGTTATTTCATTAATACCTGTATGCATTGAACACCCCTGATTTCAAAATGTCTAAACAAATCAGAGCAGGAGAAAGAGAGAGGGCGAAAGGGAAGGTTCGTGAAGCATTCGGGAAAATGACGAATAACAACAGCCTACGAGTTAAGGGAAAGCTGGAACAAGTCAAGGGAAGCCTGCAGAAAGACCTCGGGAAAGCAAGAAAGAAGATTTAGACTCGGACCGGACGGTTATCCTCGGAGATATTTACTCGCAATATCTCCATGTTTAACTTGGCTTTGTTGTCCCATTAAGAAACGAACGTGGTTCTTCGGTTTTCTTGGAGGTTGACCGAGCTCTCAGGACAGACAGAAGGTACGTTTCAAAGCATAAGTTGTTGGGATATATCTGTTTGTATTTTGAATCCATGTGCGCGGATCTGATGATTTCGCATCCTGCGAAATTTTTCTTAGACACTCTATCAAAAGCTGGCATTACTCGGATATCCTTCGTCTATCTGATTCATCGTAAAATTATGACAATCAATATCGCAACATAGAGTGACTATTTCTTTAGCGTTGCCGAAATTCTATGCCAGCTTTGGTCATTCTGTAGTGAATCACAATGAATTACGTCAGTCTTGACCTATTTCTTGAATGGCAACCCTTCATACTAGGTCCAATGAAAAGGACGTATCAAGTGAAAAATGCAAATGAACGGCAAAGTAATATTATCGGGCGTTCTCGTCGCAATACTGGCGATTGCGCTCGTTGGGGCTTTCGTTTTTACAAAGAGCGGTCAAAGCGGAACTACCTCTGGCGTGGGTTCGACAGGTCAAAGCACTCAACTATCGAACGGGCAATCAGGGACTTTGGCCGTAGTAATGACCGATCCTCCAACTATCCCTCAAGGGGTAACTTCTGTCTACATCAATTATAGCGACGTCCAAGTTCACATCAAGAATGCGGGCAACCAGACAGGGTGGACGGACCTTCAATCCTCAGGAGATATCAACCTGCTTGGGGTCATCAATTCGACTCAGACGATCGCATTGGCAAATATTTCGAGTGGAATTTTCAACGCCCTAAGATTCAACATCACATCCGCGGTCGTAACATTTCAGGGACAAAACTACTCCGCAGATTTAGTTTATCAAGCGCATACCCTTTTCGTATCGATTCCTGGCGGAATAGCGATTAGCGAAGGACAAACATCTGGGGCAGTTATCGACATGACTCCAACGGTTTTACTTTTGGGTAACACGACAAACCCAACTTTCGCATTCATGCCAGATGCTAAGGGCTATACCCTAGCGTCAAATTCAATCTCTACTCATCCGCACAAAGGAGACAGAGATGATTACCAAGGTAAAATTTCGGATCAAATCCGTGACGTAACACACTTTCAAATCACCGCTGTTGGTTTGACTCCAAGTTCTATCCGTATCACAGTGCAGAATACTGGTGCGGCTACAGTCAACTTCAAACTAGCAGCCCTGACGTCAACAACCAGCATAAGCGGTGGATGGGTTCCATCATCTTCGTTTGGATCAATGTCGAAGATCTCTGAATTTTTTGTTCCGGTTCCGAATGGAAGCTTGGTCCCTCTTACTTCCACGACATACGTAGGAATGACTCAGACTCTCGCCCTGGCTGGGTACACACTTGGGCCAAACTCTAGCGTCACTTTCACATACAATGGTCAAATCACAATCGGTGCCCTCGCTCAACTTCAAGGTCATACTCCAACCCAGAGTATCAACTTGGGACAGCGCTACGTGATGACGATTGTAGGCAGCGGATTTTACGCGCAATCGGCAATAACAGCCACCTCGACAACATCAACGGTTGCGTCCATCACTACGACAATCACTTCTAGCACATCTTCGTCGAGCACAGCTTCCTCAATAACAACTACAACCACATCAAAGTAATGTCGACGTGGCAGCGTAGCCTAAATCGAGTGTAGGTAATTGCCCGTGAGGTTACCGCGTTAGCTCTGCTGGGCCGTATTTCAATGATGACCAAGAGGGCTCTGCAAAAGTATATCGTAGTTCGCTATATCGCAAGAGAAAATGGCCTGTGAGAATTTTCTATTCGAGTGTTTAAGTTGAACCATTTTTCTTTTTATCGTGGTGGGTGATCAGCCAAAGGAGAATGAATCAAAGACTTTCTGCACTTAGGGTGTTTGTTCACTCTCAGAAAGATAGGATGAGACGTCTTGCATCTTCATTTAAGATCCAATTTGGCACCAAAGCAAAGAAAATATTTCAATTTTTCACGCCTAATGCACGACGGTTTCGCGTCGAGAGGGAGGACCTGATCTGGATTCGGCAAGGACTTTTGTTTTCAGCTTTTCTTATGATCGGAATTGGTGTGATAGTCGGTCTTTGGTACTTTAATCCGGGTCTCGAGTTTGTAATCGCAGGCGGACTTGTTTTCTTGCCCTGGGCATTGCTTGCGCCTCAGCCTAGACAAATCGTCAAAACTGAAAGCGAAAGTGTAACGAAATTAGAAGATACAAAAGAAATTGGAA
>DATNHH010000335.1:0-4126 GCA_035605055.1 Nitrososphaerales archaeon | reverse complement strand
AAATGACGCCATCGCAGATAGCAAGGAAGTCAATAGTAGCCTGCGTCAGTGATCTTGCGGCAAAAGGAGTCAAGCCTGAATACTGCCTCATCTCGCTCGGACTCCCGAGAGAGCTAGCAACACGAAAATATGTGATTGATCTGGCAAGAGGGTTTGCGTCCGCTGAATCCGAATATCGTCTAAGGATAATCGGGGGAGACACTAATGCCACAAGCCGGGATCCTGTCATCGATTGCTCAATTTTCGGATTTGCGAATTCGCTGGTTTTACGGCGAGGAGCGAAACCCGGCGATCTTATTGGAGTCAGCGGAAAGTTTGGAATCCAGCAGGCTGGACTATTGCTTCTACTGAACAAAGCGAAATCGTCGGATCAATCGTTTTCAAAGGCTGCCATCGATTCCGTTCTCGAACCTAATGCGAGGCTCGATTTGGGTCTAAGAGTTTCACGTTACCTTTCGAGCTGCATCGATTCTTCAGACGGGCTTGCTATTTCCTTATACCATTTGGCTGAATCTAGCAAGGTAAGTTTCGATTTGCGCGATTTGCCGATACATTCGGGAGTGAGCAACTTTGCTAAGGAAAATGGACTGGTGGATTCCGAGCTCGTTCTTTTCGGCGGAGAAGAGTACGAATTAGTGTGTACTTACTCTTCTGATCACGAGTCAGATCTGAAAAAACTCGGGGTCAATACTATTGGTACCGTGAAGGAGAGCCGAAACAGACGTTACCAAGTGCGCTTGAATGGTAAACTGGTTACCAGAAGAGGATGGTTACACTTCAAGTCTGATGATTAGATAGATTCTATCGCTTCTTTGAGCGAGTGCTCGTACTCCTGGTACATCTTCTCGAGATTCTCCTCGCTATCTGATTCCGAGTAGATCCGGATGATAGGTTCTGTCCCACTCGGCCTGAGCAGTATCCAGCTGTTATCATCAGTCCAGATTTTCAAGCCGTCGGTTCGATCGATTTTCCTACCCTTCGAGGTATTTTCCTCCAAAGTCTTCATTACATGTTGTCGTTTATCTTTAGGGCATTCAAATTTCGATTTCTTTTGGTAGAATACCTTCAACTTGGAAATTGCTTGGAAGAAGCTGACTTTCTTCGCGGCTAGAGTTTCCAAGACGAGAGCCGTTGTCATTGCACCATCTCTTACAGGTATGTGAGGACCGTAGAAAAATCCGCCATTTTCTTCGAGTCCAAGAGGAGCCTTGTTGTCAATCATCGCTCGCGATACATCCACGCTTCCAACAGTTGTCCAGATCGCTCGCGCTCCGTGATTAGCTGCGACCAAGCCCACCAAGGAGGAGGTACTTACCGTCGTCACAATCGGACCACCTTGATGCTTTGATAGCAAATAGTCGGCGAGCATTGATCCTGTCCTATCTCCCCAGTAAATTTCCCCATTCTCATCGCAAAATAAGCTTCGGTCCCCATCACCGTCGTAGGCGACTCCAAAATCTGCGTGGTAGGATTTGACTGCTTCGCACATGTCCTTCAAAACCGCTGGGGTGGGTTCGGGCCCCCGTCCTGGAAAGTTACCATCCGGCTGTCCATTAATTGTAATCACTTTGCATCCCAGTCGCTCGCACAAATAGGGTGCAGTTACCGCCTGAGCTCCATTGCCAATATCGAGGACGACAGTAAATTTTCTCTCCGAGATCTTGGTGACGTTTACTTGGGACATTATGCCCGAGATGTAATTCTCGATGACACGGGTCTCCTTCCCCGCTCTCCCAACTGATTGCCAGTCGGGATGGTTCGCTCGCTTTTCCAGATAAATCGACTCTACTGCAAATTCGTCACTTCTTTTTACTTCAACTCCGTCTGGTCCGACCAGTTTGATCCCATTGTATTGCGCTGGGTTGTGGGATGCTGTTACAATGATTCCGCCGCCGTATCCAAGAGTTCTAACACCGAATTGGTGTGCGGGGGTTGGGGCAGGACCTGCGGAGTTCGTGTTATTCCCGGCTGATAATAGACCTGAAACGACACTTTCAGCGAGAGCGGGGGAGGAATTTCTGAAATCGTTCCCGACCATAATTGGTTTCGAGATTCCGAAGAAAGTCCCTATGGATTGGGACATCTCGGCAATGAATTCTAAGCTAAGATCTTTTCCAGGTATTCCTCTGATTCCGTTGGTACCAAAAAACTTTCGGGCTGTCGTAGCCAAAGAAACTTTCTAATTTTTTCTCGTTCTATCTTACGCTTATAAATTCCGCTGAGCCCTGAGTCCAGAGGTGGAATACGATTCTTTTCCTAGAAACCCTTCGACATTCCATCAACCCCAGAACCAACGCTTGTCCTCGCAGGAAAGTTCGCACCCGCAGTTTTCGCACCTCACATGGCAGGTCTGAATGAAAGTCATCTCGCTGTTGCACATTGGGCAACTGATCCGTTTTTCCTTTAGCCGATCCACTTTTTCGCGTTCAAGATGTTTCTTGCATGAGCTTCAAATCCCAAATAATTCAAACTCTTTTCGATAGCACGTGATCAGACTGATTTCCCTAATCTATCTAATATCTCTCTGGTGAACTTTTTCGTGTTGGCTTCACCCCCCAAATCAACAGTGAGGGCTGCACTTTCAGTCGAATTAAGAACTTCGTATGTCGCACGCTCGATATCACCGGCAGTGTCTCGAGCAGACTCGTTCCCAATTTTTGAATGAAGCCACTTAAGGAGCATCGCAACAGAAAGAATTTCTGCAGTTGGGTTCGCGATTCCCTTTCCAGCAATATCGGGCGCGCTTCCGTGGACTGCTTGAGCCATTGCATATTTCTCGCCAGAGTTCAAAGAAGGTGCGAGACCAAGTCCGCCTACCGATCCAGCGGCGACATCAGACAGTATGTCACCAAACATATTGGTGGTAACAATAATGTCAAAACTCTGAGGGGAAGTCACTAATTGCATTGCAACTGAATCGACCAAGCCGTCATTCAAACGGATCTCTGGGAAGTTTCTGGCAGCTTTCCGTACTTCTTCTAGAAATAGTCCATCTCCCTCGATCAGAACGTTCGACTTGTGAACAGCGGTAACGAGTTTTTTTCCTGATCTAGAGGAGGCCAAGCGAAATGCAGCTTCTGCAATACGGGCGCAGGCTTTTCGAGTGATGACTCGCAAAGACAGAACTGTATCTTCATTTGGCCAGAATTCTCCGTAACCTTTGAATAAATTTCGGTCTGGGTAAAAATCCTCAGTGTTTTCTCGCACGATTACTAGGTCGATATTCTTGTTCGAACCTTTTGCCAGAGATTTTATCGGTCTGATATTTGCAAACAAATCAAACTCCTTCCTTATTTTTCCAGACGCCATTGGATAATCCTGGTCGTCTTTAGGATACGAGCCTGCTGATAGGGGGCCAAGTATCCAACCATCGCACAGTTTCATTCCTTCCAGCGTTTCGGGAGGAAACGTCCTGCCGAATAATTTGTAAGCTTCGAGTCCAATCTTGAGTTCAACGAGCTCAAGAGGAAGCGAATTTCTTTCTGCCGCGAAGCGCAGAATTTCTACCGCGCTTTGGACAACCTCGGGACCTATTCCGTCGCCCTTCAATACGGCTAGTTTTACTGATTTCCCATTCATGCTAGTTGAAGATCGCCGTATTTTTCTACGTAAGCGAGCAGCCCACCTTCATTCAGTATCGCTTCCATTGTCTTGGACATTTTCGGAAAGACAAGTTCTTGTTTTTTTGTCAAGTTCAGAATACGACCACCGGAGAGGTCGATATCCAGAACATCTCCTTCGTCTATCACCGAAGTATCGAGGACAACGGCTGGAAGGCCAATATTAATCGCGTTTCGATAAAATATCCTCGCGAATGAATTTGCGATAACTGCTCTAACACCAACCATCTTGATAACCAGCGGAGCCTGCTCCCGACTGGAACCCATTCCAAAATTTTTCCCCGCAACCACGTAATCTCCCTGCTTCACTCCGGAGGGAAAATCGTTTCTGGCGTCCTCCAGTGTATGTTTAGCCAGTTCCGGAAGATTCGATCTGAGACTCATGTACCTGCCTGGCGAAATTTCATCGGTGCTGATATTCTCCCCAAATTTCCAAGCTTTTCCTGTCAAATTGCACGTCTCCTTTTACATGAACTCTCTCGGATCAGAAATCGAGCCTACGATCG
>DATNHH010000334.1:0-4146 GCA_035605055.1 Nitrososphaerales archaeon | reverse complement strand
GGTGGAGCTTTATTCCTTTGAATCCCCATTCTGTTAGAGCGATCTTCACTTTTTCAGCAGCATTCTCTTCGTGTGGATTTGGCCAGTAGCAACCAAGCAGTCTGTCAGGATATTTTTGCACAGCCTTTCTTACAAGTTCATTATCCGTAAAAAATACCGCTGATTTCTCTACGTTGTACTTCAGCATAGACTGAACAAGCTGATCGTCCTTGCACGACACGTTCGCCCATCCACCAAAATTGCCGATATGAGCATGAAGGTCGACTTTCTTTCCCAGATAGAGCTTAGCACTAGTAATCATCAAATTATGTTTCAGAACATGACTTCTAGAAGGTCTTTTAAAATTCAATGTTCGGGATATTTGGTGCAATTTCTCTCGCACAGATTCGCGAGAAAGTTTATCCCACTAGCTCTAACCTTCAATAGCGAACATGCTATCAGATATTCCGCTCTCCCTTATTGACGACAATCCGTTTAACTGTCGAAAATCCTATGAAAAACAAGAAGATCTAAAGCTAGCTAATTCTCTAAAGCTAATGGGATTAATGTCACCTGTGAAAGTGAGGCACAATGGTTCAAGGTATCAGCTTGTCTATGGTCACAGGCGAGTTCGAGCAGCCCGTTCGTTAAACTGGGAGAAAATTAGGGCGGAAGTGGAGGATCTTTCAGACGAATTAATGCTGAAATTTTCTCTGATTGAAAACATGGAGAGAAAAAATCTTTCAGATTTTGAAACAGCTACTTCATTCTGGAGAATGAACCGGGAGTTCGGCAAAACATTCGAGGAAATTGGAAAGCTGACCGGCTACTCTGCCTCCCACATATGCAACTATGTTAGAATGACTGAAATGTTTGACGATCATGAGAACCTGATGAACGATTCAGTCGTGTTTGCTGATTTGCAGCAGATAACGGAACACCACGCCAGAATCCTGTTGCGTATTGACAATTCGGAAACGAGGAGAAGGTTACTCCGGTTAGTCGTTACCGAAGATCTCTCAGTGAGAGATCTGCAGAGGATAGTTCAGAAATTTCGGGCTTGGTTCAAGTCGGAAAGTGGTAACGATGAGGGATCATTTTTCCAAGATCAAATCGAGAAACATTCTGATGCAACAGAGACTATAGTAAAATCCTTGATGGCAGAGGAGGAATTACCGCATAAAGGCGATTACGAGGCTTTTCAGAATCTACATGCTTTCGAGAAGGGATTTTCTGTGTACAGCAACCTACCTCCCTCCGAAAGATTCGAAGGAGCTCAGGCATTGGAGCACGAAAAAAATTGGTTCTTCTCTGTAGGGCCCAAAGTAAATCGTACCTTTCGCGATGTTAAGGTTCAGTTTTTCCCTAGCGTTGCTCTTGCCACTCTTTCAGTAGGTCAAACAAAGGAATCTGAAAGAAAGATTGTGAGCGAGAGGGGAACCGTACTATTTGTGAATGTTGACGGAGCTTGGAAGATAGTTCACGAGCACTGGTCGAACTTCCAAAGAACGGAAAAAGAGGGGCTCGTTGTTGGTAAATAATAGTCTATTTGCCCGGGCAAATTAGCTTACTATTGATAAGAGAATTAAGGCGCGAGAAGTTTTCTTTCTCTTTTGCAAAAATGCCTGAAAAATCCAAACATCACTCTAATCCAAACGTAACCTTAAATATCAAAAAGTTTTCCGCAATCGGAATAATTTGTACCACAGCGAAGAAAAATTAGCGATTTCCAGAATTGTCTCGGCAGTTGTCATCGTAATTGTAATACTAATTGCTGCTGTGGGTGGCATCTTGTATGCTACTTCCCGTGGTACGACTACGAGTTCGACGAGTTCGCAATCCTCTGTCTCGCAATCTTCTTCCTCGACCTCTTCATCGATCACGCCTCCCACTACCTCTTCGTCTGCTGCTTCGTCGTCGAGCTCCTCATCGTCGTCTTCATCTTCTTCGAGTACTCCATCCACCTCGCAATCATCCTCTACTTCTTCATCAACTTCCTCAGGGGCCCGGAACACACTTACAATTGACGATTCGTACTGGCCCGAACCGGATTTGAATTTACTATACGGTTGGGAGGGATTACCGTGGCCGAATTGGGCGGCTTATGGTGTCTATCAACCTCTTGTCGATGCCAACATACCCGCGATCTATCAAAATAGCACAAAGCAATACCTTCCAGGGTTAGCTTCCAACTGGACTGTTTCCGCAAATGGGACGATCTATGCCTTCAATCTGAGACAAGGTGTTCAATTCTCCAATGGAGATCCACTAAACGCATTCCAAGTATGGATGCAGATGTATGGTGCCTACTACCTGCAGGCAAATTCTTCAAACTGGTTTCTTTCGTATGATTTCTTCAACATGTCCGCCGTGAACTTTGGACCGGCCACGATATCTCTAATCAATGAAAGTGACGGTCTCATCAAACCGTCCCAGTCTGCCCTAAACATAATGGAGAACAGTGCTTGGCCCATCTACGCGAATGGACCGAATCAAATTGTGTTCCGTCTTATGTCGTCCTATTCATTCTTCCCAGGGGTCTTTGTTTCGCCCTTCGGACTCCTTTACGACACCAAATACGTTTTGGATAATGGAGGTTTTGGAACTCCCACGACTATCAATTCATTTTTCAACACCAATGCAATTCCGGGAACAGGCCCATATGTAATAACTCAGATTTCTGAGAACTCTTATGTTCAGTTTAGCCAAAACTCGAATTATTGGGGTAATAATCTTAGTCAGTCACAGATAGCTGCACAACCTACTCTCGATCCGGGTCACGTGAAAAATGTTATTGTGTATTACAAATCCGATGATGTTTCAAGATACACTGATCTCTCAGACGGGACAGCTCAAATTGTGGATATTGCGAAGAGTAATTGGAACTTGGTTCTTGCAAACCCGAACGAATATTCTTACCTCGTCTTCCCGAACCGAAGCGCCCTAATTGCATTGATTTCCCTGCAGACCCATCTCTATCCGACAAATATTACCACAGTAAGGCAGGCTATAGTTCACGCAATTAATTATACGCAACTTTCCCAGACCGTTTTCAATGGAGAGACGACTCCCTGGGTCGGTCCTGGCGATCCTACATGGTCGCAATTTTACGATCTTGGAAATCTTCCTCCATACAGCTACAATCTTACACTGGCTCGGCAAGACTTAGCAGATGCTAACATTACGAATATGCCACCTATTACTTTTACGACTGTGGCGGGATGCACTCTTTGCGTAAATACAGCTCAAGTTGTTCAAGGAGATCTTGCACAGATAGGCATAACCGTGAACATTAATGTGATTACGACCGGCGCGTTCTACGCTTGTTGCGCTGGCTCTTACGAAGCGAATGTTCAGAATGCGGCGCAGATGGGACAGATAGGCCTTGTGGGTGGCAGTCTGATAGCTCCGTATTCGCTCACTCCCGCAAGTTACTGGGATTTCTTTGTCAGCAACACTTCTGTAGACACAAATCAAGCAGCCTATTACAATCCTGTAGTTCAGACTTGCATCAATGGATTCACGACAAATCCTAACATTACATCGCTTCTGAATAGTTGCAAAGCCGCTCAGCAGCAGATCTACAACGACGCGCCGTATTACTGGGTTGGTTCGATGAAGCTATTCACTGGTGACGGTTCAATCGTCTGGCAAAAGAATGTTGTCAAGAGCTTTTACGTCGATCCTCTATTCAGCGCATTAAGCGATCAGGCTCTAATTAACACGGTAACCTTTGTTCAATAACCCGAAAGTTTCCAATCCCGATAGTCGTGAATCGGAAGTGAAAGTAGCTCACTGAAAAGTCTGTTTATTTTCTAAGGGACCTACGTATCGATTTTTCTTAAGGAATTTTCTAGCGCTTCAAGTGTCGCAACCATAAAGCTTCTCTGTGCCTGGTACCCCATGTGCCCTATTCTCAGAACTCGTCCTTTCAATTCCTTATAACCTCCTCCAATCAAGATCCCGTACGACTTTGCTACCTCTTCAATCAGAGAAGAGTCGTTAACTGACTCGGGAAGAGTTATCGCGGTTACGGTGGGCGAACAAAATTCATCTCTTGAGGGCCAGACATTGAGACCCATGTCTTTGATTTTTCGCCTGCAGAATTGAGCAACTCCTTGATGCCTAGCCAGAACGTTATCCAGTCCCTCTTCAAGAATTTCGTCC
>DATNHH010000333.1:0-3448 GCA_035605055.1 Nitrososphaerales archaeon | reverse complement strand
CTTCGTGGCAGCAAGGGCAACCTTCCAGAGAGAAGAGATTCTCACTTCGTGGAGGTGAAAGGAAGTAGGATACGCTACACAAAGAAACATTTGAAAACAATTATCATAAATCACGATAGTTTTCACTTCTCTTATCCTATGCAGAGAGGATTATGAGGGGACAAGTGCTAAAAGATACGCTCCGCTTGGTAGTTGCGAGTAGCCGCTAAAAAATAGGAAAGAAATCTTGACAAAATGGAAGTAGAATAGCTTTGGGTTTCAATGTTTTTGTATTCTCCAGCTTTTGTGGGCAGTTATTTCGAAGCTACAGTACCAACGAGGAGGTAGAGAAAAAGCATGAACAGTATGAAATTGAGATTTTTGCTAATGGGATCCATCCTCATCATCCTAAGTACCGCCTTACTCGTTACACGGTATTCCGCAGATGATTTTATTCTCACGATCGTGGGAATAATATTGCTGGTAATCGGGATAGTCTGGAAAAACACAGAAACGAAGAAGGTAGCACCGCCGAGTGGCACAAGCTAGGGTCTAGGATCTCTCGGCTTTCGTCCTATCAACACCTAAAGTGAAAATAAATGGAAATAAGCGATTGGTCGTCGGGTACGACTTGCTTCATTGTTCCATGTTCTCGCAGATTCGAACGCCTGAGCTCGCTTTTACTACTAGATTGGGTTCAAATCCCACAATTCGCTCATGGGATTACGGCAAACCTGAATGGCAAAGACCATTAGTCATGAATCTCCAATAAATGTCGCTACTGCGATGTTGTCATGGTACCAAGTTTAATACCTCAAAGATATTCACGTAGGCCACGGATAGATCCCTAGAATAGAGTTTTGCATCCGATATTCAAAATTTGAAGAGATAAGATTTCGATGATGAACGAAGGTTATAGGCTAAGCTCAGGATGCAATAGGGAGATAATGGTTTCATCTAGAGGTTTATTCCTGCCTCATAAAAACAAGAAAAAGAAAATTGTTTGTCCCATGTCTAGCAAAGCGCCTAATTATGACATATGTGATTTATGCGGAAAGAAAATTGCAAATCCTGACAATAAAACAAGATATTGTTCAGAAGACTGTGAGAAAAGAGATTCTCGTCGTTCCTTAATGCCTGTTAATCAGGAGATCTCCAAAAGAAAAATCAAGGCATTAAAATTTTCAAACCCTCTTTACTTTGACTGACGGCTAAAGTTGTAGAGTGGATCGGATTCTAACCTACCTCAATTTGATATTTGTAATAGAAATATTCCAACATTAGTAGTCGGTCGAACCTTCTCGGATAAACTACTATGTACTTTTCTCAGGAAATTACTTTCTCGATTGTAAAGTTGTTTTTTCAGCCAACCTATCTATCACTTGTTTGATTCATCGGTATTTGGAAATCGTGACCTTCGGCTTCTTCTTAACCGTTATCAAGGGAACGGAGCCTTTCATCTCTTTTTGAGATTCATCTTCGAACGCATAAGAACCGTTCAATTGCCGGATGCCTTCACTCATACAGCTCGGAGCCAGAGTAAGGTGAACTACTCCGAACTTTTTGCCGACCCAGATTTGCTCGTTCTCTTCTTCTCCTTATTCTTAGCAACGAGTGCATTGGATTTGAGGACTTCGAATAATTTCTCTGCACGGTCGCATCTGGCTTTGTACCGGTCGATCCCCTTCGCCTTCATTCCGAGTTTGGCAGCCTCGATCAGAATTGCACCGTCTCCACAGACGGGATCGAGTATCATGCTCTCTTTGGTCGCAAATTTCTTGAGCAGATAAGAATAGCTTGCCTCGATCCTCGTTTCGCTTTTGCCTTCCCGCCTAGATGTTACATTTGTCCTCAACACATCATCCACTAGGAGGTGTTTCCCAGGGTGCGGCCCCTTGTAATAAATCAAGATGGGACGCCAGTTGGATCTGAAGTTGGATCTTACTTCCTCATCATCATGAGAGAGCCCGCAGCAAGTCCAGTGGTAGTGAAGCTTTTCGTCAAGTGCTTGCATAACTGGTCGCAGGAATCTGCTCTGGAGAAATACTATCGCGAACGCGCGCGGACGCAGTACCCTCCGAGCAAAGGGTGCCAACTCCTCCCAATTTGACAAAGCATTCTTAGAAATCCAGTCTGGATCGCTTATCAACAAATCAACCGAATTAGGCGGGATTACGGTACGCCCGCGGTTGACAGATTTGAAATCGTCGTTGTAGATCTTGATATCGGCAACTAGTATCTCTTGCCATGGCAAATTCTCCCAGGCAGCGGGGATTACATTTTCAATTTCTGCGACACTTCCAGCTTTTTTCGTGAGAATGCTATCGATGGCTGCTTCTCGCTGCCTATCGTCTTTGACTCTGGAGAGTTTTAGCAAGTCAACAAACTTGTTTTCCAAAGTGGAACCGCGAATCTTTTCCGCAAAAGGCCCCAGCGCCTTTCCAACTTTCACTTGATATTCTACTTCACTCTTGGTCTCGCCCGTCCTCGCGGAGTGCACCTTCGTGAAGGGCGGTGCGGAAACCAAATCATTTGGTTTTGGCCTCCTAGTACCTCCTTTCTTTGACTCTGGATGCAAGAGTTCGTAAATTTCCTTTCGTCTAGCCAGAGTGATTGACCTTTCAAAATCGCTGAGCTCTGCACGCACCAGGTTTTCGTCGAGCGCAGCGGCCTCTAGATTCAGCGAATCCAGATTTAGAACAATTGCGGGGATCTTTTCCCAGCCTAGTCTCCGACAGGCTTCGAGCCTGTGATCGCCAGCACTAAGAATGATGGTTCCATTCTTCTGCGTCACGTTGATTGGGCTTAGGAGGCCCACGTCGCGGATGCTCGCTTGGAGTTCCTTTACAATTTCCTCGTTCAGCTTGCGTCTATTTTCAGGGACATGAATGGAGTTGATATTTACATACTGTATTTGGATTTCGTCTTTCTTACTACCAGATTGTTGCTTTTCAGACATTGATCAGATAGGGGATAGACTATTTATTTGGGCAATCGGGACGAAACTGCGAAGGTTAGCGTTCATGTCTCTCAAGTTTGTGGATGGACAAATCAAACTTCCCCACTGGCTCAAGGACCCGATATACTCGGACAGAAAACGGAGAACTATTTTGAGAAGATATCTTATACTCAGAACACTCACCCTGAATGAAGGTCTTACGATATATGCCCTAAGACAAAAGATCATAGACGAAACCGGTGAAGACATCACCCTCCCACGATTGAGATCATACTTGAAAACGCTCAAACGTAGGAGTTGGATCTCACTTGGGAAGGCAAAGACGAAGAGAATGGAGAAGATTTACTCCGTGAAACTCGAGGCAGTTCGGATGCTGTATTACCAACATTTTCTCTCAAAGGGGGATACATTGACGATTATTGAGACTAGAAGCAGATGGGCCGCATTGTTCAAGGAGATGGGGTTCTCCAAGGATATGTTGATACTCTTGGAAGAAAAGTTTTCAGCTTA
>DATNHH010000332.1:0-4322 GCA_035605055.1 Nitrososphaerales archaeon | reverse complement strand
ATGAGGATGTAAGAAAGGCGTTGGAGTCCGACTCTGCCGACGAAGAAGAAGATACTTGATTCACCCCCAGCAAAGCGCTCTTTGGACTTTACTCAGTTTTTTCTCGAGAAGATCGATAGTCAATTTTGAGTAGTGACCTGATGTGACCAACCAACGTTCTAGTTCCTAAAGGAAACAACTCGTTCCTAAATCGCAAGGAGGATAATGGAATTTGCAGTGAAAATTTCATGTAACCCAATTAGCCTGAATGTGGACTTGCTCCGCTGAGGAAATCTATCCCCGAATCTAAAAAATAAAGACGGAAGTGTTGTCGGGAGCGATTGGTTTCCCGCTTCCGCCAACAAATTGGCCCAACTCAAAAGTACTCTTCACTAATGGGTCTGACAAAGCAGTCAACTCGTCTGCCCTTTCAGATCACAAGCGCCATTAGGAGGCGTCCTTCTGTCGACTGTCCTGAGCATGTATGAAATCGAAAGCGGTGCAGAAAATAGAAAATACCCAAGAAAGAGGCGTGGTGAACTACGAAACTTGTTCTAAATTCAGGAAGAGAAAAAAGCCGAAGATTTTCCACTTAGTCGTAAAAATTCCCTCTCGAGGCGCGCCGGAGCTGCCCATCCTCGCCACCTTGGCAAAATCGCCCAGCGTTCTAAAGACCAAGTACGTCTTGCATCAAGTGAAAACGAATTGGTTCAAAGAACTGAGCGAGACCGACCTCTCGGGAGTTTATCAAGAATCAAAAAAAGGAATAGTCGATACTGTCGTGAAATATTCTCGTAAACACTTGATTGAAAAAGGGGATCTCTTTGCCCCCAGCGAAGAGAACCCGATCGGCACCTGGCGGGCTACCCCCAAAGGCGTGAAACGTGCGCAAAGCGAAAAGGAGGGATGGAAGCCAACGTATGTACAAGTGAGCGCCATGATCGAGACAGTAGACAATCCGAGGGAATCTGGGAACGGAACAGCTTGACCATGCTGTTGATACCCAGTGATCAGCAGTGCGTCAGGGCAGTGCGTTAATGCTGAATGTGTCAGACGGTGAAGATGTAAGATGCCTCCAAAAGCCCGCTGGTGCCATCCGGTAAACTTCCGATCGGAATAAAGGCTGCAAAAGAGCGAGAGCCTGACTTTATCTTAGATTCTAGGGTATTTCTAAAGCGCTCGCAGGATGCGAAAAGGGGAAGGTAGGAATTGGCTAAAGACCCCCGATCTAAGAAAGAACGAAAGCTTCAGGGTATAGTCGATAAACTAGCTCCCGTTCTCGAAGAGGAACGAGAGTCCACCAAAAGGTCTAGCGAACTAGAGAAACAGAAGCTAGACGCATTCAATCAAATGGCTGGCTTAAACTGCATTATCGAGAAGTGCCCGGGCAAGCTTCGAATTATCGGCAAGAAAGAAATTTGGATTAAGAATGATGGAATAGTGGTAGAAAGGGATGACGATAATCTCGTTCTAGAGTGTAGTGAAGGCCACCAAATAGTCCCACCGGAAGACAATCGGATAAACTTCGAATTGGATAAGAAGGTCGCCGCGAAACTCGAAATAGAAGCCAAGAAGAGAGGAGTCCCGCTTGATGAATTCGTTTCGCTGATCTTCTCGGATTTTGTTAGGAAGTTCAAAGAATTCTAAAGTCATCGGGTCGGTAGGGAAATGGCTAAGAATCGTTGATCAAAATGGTTAGAGGTTCTTTCGTGACCGATAAGCTTCCAATAATCGAGAGAAGAATAGACAAGCCAAAAGAAGAGAATGAGCTCTCAGGTGCGTTCTACGAAGATACAATTTCCGACCCCAAGTGCCCAATCTGTGGGAATAAATTACTCGGTAGTGGCAAAGGAACCGCCTTAATCGAGTCTATTGCCGAAGGAGACTTTGCAAAGAATCCCGATCAGGAATTTCGAAAGAAAGAGAACTTGACGGAAAACGATCTAGTTTTTACAACAGTTTTCCGCTGTCCAAAATGCGATTATCAATGGACTGTACGAAGCGTGAAGAAAGGTCGGTAGGGAAATCTCCGTAGAACTTAATTCCACTACGAGCGGTTTCTCTCTTTGTAAAATTGGACGCCAGTGAAAAACGGGAGAGAGTTCGCTCCGAAAACATGGCTAGTTTTCTTGCCTATTTGGGAATTGCTCTAGGTATAGTCTTGTCGTTTATGCTATTCGTGATATCTTACTTGGGGCATCTTACCGAGAGTGTATTGTTTGGTTTCTTCGCTATTATTCTCGCATACGTGGCCCTTGGCGCGAGTCTATGGAGAGCCGCTAAAGTTGAAAAGCAATTACGCCTCTTCGAAGAGAGAATGGAGAAGGAAGTTCGAGATATGAAAAAATCTCTAGATTCTATCCCGAAGCATTAGAAGCATGTCGGTAGGGGAATCTTACCGTATTACGTCCCATTTGCCCAGAATGTAATGGCTCCTGTCATTGTCGCAACTGCAATGGGAGCGGCGTCATTATCCGTGTCATCAACTCGCAGTACGTGCTTGACCTAGTGCCAAGCATGGTCATCTGTGAATATTGCTATGGATGGCCGCAAAGCAAGGACGCGGGCTCTGGCATATGCCGCACGTGCCAGGGAACGGGTTACCGCTAATTAGGTTTGTCATTCATTTACTACTCCCTTTTTCTGAGTATGGTCAATTGCCGCCTATTTGCTCGGCATTTTTATCGAAGGCTGTTGAGCTCGTTCTGAACTCAAGAATTATATCTACGCACCATTGTTTCAAATTAGAATGAATCGCAAATTCGTCTTAATGGTTGTAATCATCATTATCGCGTTTGTGGTTCTCGTGGTCGTTCTTAACGAAATGACAACGCCAAGAGTCCTAGACTCCACTCTTGTTATCTGCGGAACCGAGATTGTTTACGGCAACACAATCGCATACTATTCAAATGAGACCACCAAGACCGTATATGTTTCCGGGAATTTCGTTCCAGAGGATACTGTAACTTCAACCTTTGTGACCAATGTTACATTATCAGCTGCGCCAGGTTATTCAACTTCAATTTCTGACTTGGGTAACTGCACGTTCACAAGCTCTACATGACTATGTAGTCCGATCGTCTTTGTCTCGTGATCTTTCAAGGTCAGTGTCATAGCGGTAAGTTAAGCCCGGTCATGTTTTCGATTCCGATGACAGAAATGTCAGGGTGTGGAATGTCACCCAAAATTAAGCATTCAATACCCAAGGAGGGCAGTTTGCTAGGAATCTTGTCGCCAACAATCAAAACAATATAGTGGCCACATCCACTACCAGATGGAAAGAAAACGTAATCCCCGCCACTTGAAGCGTTCTTCACGGTTATCGTGAATGTCATAGTGGTGTTAAGATTTGGATAGTATGCAATCTCCGGTTTGGATGGCGCAATATTGATCTCGCATTCATTGATGGTACCGTTGATTGGAAATCCGCAGACTGTGTAAGAGCTTCCAGTTGTGCTTCCCCAGGTGGAAGTCATGTTTAGTAAACCTGATCCGTTTGTATGTCGAAATGAGTATGATAGCGTTATCGCGGCCACGCCCGGATTTTGAATCTGATACGCGGAGTAATTCAACGGAGCCGACAATAAAGCGAGCGTTGTAACAGAAACGTGGACCTGATTTACGGATGGAGAAACTGACAAAGACAGGTAAGTGAAGAATCCAAATAGAAGAATTGCAATTATTGTCAGAGACAATAGAGGCTTACTAACGCCGATGAGCTGCTCTTTGCGAGACAAAGTGGTCAAGTTATGATTTCGGGAGGCCAAGCTTCTCGTCAATCTGGCGCCACAGAGGATCTTTTCTGTATTCTTTGAAATATGGTAGGCTGCCGAACATCAGTAACGCACTATCTTTTTCTGCGATCCCTTTTTCGATCCAGCCGAATCCTTCCTCCCTGTTGCCAAGAGCAAGCTCGACAAGACCAATTTGGACTGGTCTGACATACTCGTCCCGAGTGAGACCCTTGACTTCGTTAAGAATCTTCACTGCCTCGCTCTTGTTGCCTGCTACGGCGTACACCCACGCAAGCTGTAATTTCGATATTGGAGAACCGTCCAAATCAGCTGATTTCTTTGAATCCTCGACTGCCGTATCAAATTCCGACAGCAGCACGTGAAGATCTGATTTCCAAAAGTACGCGGGTGAAAAATCTGGATTAAGCTCGATCAATTTTTTGTATTCTCGCAATGATTCATCTGTCCTTCCAAGCATCGCAAGTATGTTTGCCATCCCCATGTTGAAGACCCGTGAATAAGGATCCAGATCCATGGCGCGTCGCTCGGCCAGAAATGCTTCCTCGTGCCTCCTCAGGTAAACAAGCAATATTGAATACCAGTGGTAGG